>NZ_DBGS01000008.1:0-6754 GCF_002295455.1 Thalassospira sp. UBA848
AAGATTTCAACCATAGCGATCAGACCGTGCCATTTGCTGATACCATAATGGTTCGGGACTCCTGTCTTTGCCTGCATGTCCGGCGCGCGGCCCGCACCATCGCCAGACGGTTTGATGACGCTTTTCGTCCCCTTGATCTGACCAGCGGGCAATATTCACTTTTGATGTCGCTAAACCGGCCATACCCGCCGCACATGAAAGATGTCGCTGACCTTCTGGCGATGGATCGCACCACATTGACCGCCAATCTCAAACCGCTTGAACGGCGCGGACTAATTGAGATTACAACCGACCCCAAGGACAAGCGCGGGCGTCTCCTGACCCTGACCAGGGATGGCATGGCGCTTTTGGCGCGCGCCTTTCCGATCTGGCAGGAAACCCAGCAACAGCTGGAAAATCAGGTCGCCGATGAAGACCCGAAACAGCTTCTGGCGGCGTTAATCAACCTGTCCCATGATCCCGATGACTAGGTCTGGCGTTGGTGCCACGCGATCATGTTATCCGGTCTTTAACCTGAATTTTCGAAAAGCCGCCCCGTGCAGAAAAACCGTTCCTTCATCAACCGCGCCAAGGCGTCGTAAAACGCCAAGATTTGTGCGGGTCGGCGCCAGCAAAAAGGTCACAGAATCGATGCGGTTATCGGCGCGCGCAAATTCAAGCGCCTTGCGCGTGATCGCCATGCCAAGGCCAAAGCATTCAGGGCGCAGCACCAGCCCATAATCCCAGTCATCGCCTTCCTTCTGGAAACCGCCCCAGCCGACATATTCGCGATCATGGAAAATGGCCCAGTGCCCCAAACCATCCCGCTGCCAATAGGCCTTCTTGGCCGCAAGAAACCGGTCAACTTCGTTCTGGTCCCAACGGTCACCAAGCAACGGCATATGTTCTGCCAGACGCGGGTTGGACATATGGGCAATCAGGGTTGCAGGCGCGATATCATCAAGCGCACCAAATGCAATCAAATCGCTTCGGGTTGTCATCGGAACCAGTCCCCAAAAGAGCAGCCGCGCAGCAAAAAGGGCGCAAAAACCATCCGTTTATTGCGCCCTTTGGTCATGGTTTTGTCAATCACTGCACCGAATGGCACCCATCACATTTGCGATAGTGGCCTAGTCCGGGGATCCGTCATCCGTTTCACGCGGCGGCAGGAATTCCTTGCGGCACGGCACCGCTTCCTCGTTCACCACGGTCCAGCCGAAATTGCGGAACTTGCCAAAGCTGGCCTTTTTCATGGTGATGCCACTGGCCGCGTGTTTGCGCACTTCCTTGGGGTCTTCGCCCTCAATCCGTTCGGCGCGGACCCAGGCGCGTTCGCGCATGGCTTTGGTAATGGTCGGTTCGGTCATTTTTTTTGCAGTTCCGTTCGCGGTTCAGGCGCCAGGATGGGGCGTTAAGGTGGGGCGATAGCACGTCTGGCGGCGTTTGTCGCACCCAATCAATGCAGATGGTTACTCAGTGTGCGACACGCAAACGTTCCATATCCGCAATGATGTCATCAATCAGGTTTTGAACATCCGCAGCCGGAAGGCCGCTTTCGATCATGCCGCGCAGGCCGGTGATGCTGGTTTGCAGCTTAACTGCCGCGCGATGCGGATCGACATCCGGTGCAATTTCGCCAGCGTGTCGGGCGTCTTCAAACGCCCCGGCAAACAGATTGGCCATGCCGGTCAGTTGCTGTGCCGCCAGTTCCTTAAGCTCGGAGTCGTCATTGGCGAGTTCAAGGGCCGTCTTGAACACCATGCAGGCATTTGACGGCATCTTGTTCTCGCTCTGGTGCGTGATGCTGCGCACATAGCCGATCAGACCGGTAAGCGGTGAGTCGGACTGCGCCATATGGCTTCGGAATTCTTCGGCGACACCATGGGCATAATATGTCAGCGCCTCGGAAAACAGCGCTTTCTTGCTGCCAAACGCGGCATAGATGCTGCCAGGCTTAAGCGACAGGGCCGCTTCGATATCCTTGAGCGAGGTCGCATGAAACCCCTTGCGCCAGAACAGGTTGCGCGCATTTGCCAGGGCATCTTCGCGATCAAATGAGCTTGGTCTCGCCACGATATTTCCTTGTTTATTGAGCAGTCACTCAAAAATAACTTGCCTTTGTAAAATCGTCAAGGTAGCGTCGGCCCATCGTTATTGAGCAATCACTCAACAATTCTGGAGATTACGCCATGTCCGACTTCAAAATTCACGACAAAGAGTCCGCCCCGGCCGATTCCAAGCCGCTTCTGCAAAACTCCCTTGATGCCTTTGGCATGATCCCGGGCCTGCACGGTGTCATGGCCGAAGCCCCGGCTGTGCTTGAAGGCTATCAGGTCCTGCACGGCCTGTTTCAGAAGACAAGCTTCGATGCCGATGAACTGACCGTTGTCTGGATGACGATTAATGTCGAGCATGGCTGCCACTATTGCGTTCCGGCCCATACCGCGATTGCGCATATGATGAAAATCGATGCTGACACCATCAATGCGCTGCGCGATGAAACCCCGTTGGCCTCCGAAAAGCTTGAAGCACTGCGTACCTTCACCCTTGCCATGACCCGCGGGCGCGGCAATGTCACGGCCGATCAGCTCGATGCCTTCTATGCAGCGGGTTACGCCCAGCAACAGGTGCTTGAGATCATCTTGGGTCTGGCCCAGAAAGTGATGTCAAATTACATCAACCACGTTGCTGAAACCCCGGTTGATGAACCGTTCCAGCGTTTTGCATGGGAAAAATCCGGCGCAAAGGCCGCCTGATTGCGTCTGCCTCAACCTGTTATCAACGCACATGATCGGCGTGGACAGTTTCCCCCATCCCCCTGCGCCATATCCTTGCGTTGTCCTGCACCGCCCGCCTTGTCCACGGGCGGTGCTTTTTTTCTGATCTCAAACCTGACCGTTATCCCAACCGTTGGTAGGCCAGTCAGTCATCATCATGTGGCAGGTGAAAAGTCGTCTCGGTAAAGCATTCGCGTTCGGACATGATCGCCATCCAGTCGCGTACCCGCACCGGAATCTCAAACCGGCGATCCGGCCAGCGGAAATCAATGTAATAAAGCGCAACCAGCACCGACCAGGTGCCAAGATGGGGCGCCTCGGTACGCAGGCTTGCCAGACCGTCAAGGATCGCCGTAATGCCAGAGGTGATGGCTTGTGCCTGTCTCTCCATTACGATTTCGCAACGATCACTGTCTTCGCGGTTTGAGTCGGCATAAAGTCGCCCGGTTGCCGCCATCATGCCATCGGCCAGTCCCTGCCATTTAAGGGCACTCAGGCGGCCCGGACCGCTTTCGGGGATAACGCCCTCTGAAATGCCCCGGGATTTGGCAAGCTGATCCAGATAATCACAGATCACGGCGGATTCAAAAACCGCCATGCCGTCTTCAAGGATCAGGGTCGGGACCTTTGACAGCGGGTTATGGGCGCGCAGCGCTTCATCCGTCCAGGGATCAATCAGGATTTCGCTGATCTGTTTTTCCAGACCAAGTTCACGCAGGATAACACGCACCTTGCGCGAAAAGGGTGAAGTTGGCGCGTAATAAAGCTGCATCATGATCCAAAGCCCCTTGCCATCAGCTGATATCCCTTGGGTCCATGAACACCGTCAAATGCGTAAATCCGGCGTCCAGCCGATCCCTTCAAGATGCCAGTTCGCATGCCAGTTGGTATCGTCACGTGACAGTGTAAGGTAATTTCGCGCCGCACAATAGGTACCTTTGCGTTCAGGCAGCGGTTTTAACTTTGTCGGCCGGTCCGGAAGCGGGTTGTCCCCGATCCACGCCAAAAGCCCCAGGGCCCGCGCAAAGGTCACCGGTGGTGCAGTGTGCGAGATGCCCGATGCCACCAACTGATGGATGGTTTTGCCCCGTGTTTCAAAGGTGCCGCGCGTTGCCACATGAATTTCGCCCGAAAGCAGCGTGATTTCGTGATCATGGTCATTGGCGACCTGTTCGATCAGCTCAAGAAACCGGCACCACTCGCGGCGGTGCCAGCGGCTTTGCCACTGATCACGCAGGTCATCCTCGTATTTCTGGGCCTTGGGCAAAAGATGCAGCATCATCTCGACCAGTGACAATCGCGGCCCGATCACCGGCACACTCGACATCAGCAAAATCCGATTGCCATCCGGCACCGTTTCAAGCGCCTTGGGCACATCGCGCCAGCCATGTTCGCCCATGATGGCATCGGGTGTGCGCTCCGAGCGCAAATCCGGCGCGATGATCGTCACACCGGGGAAATCAACCCGCCAGGCAAGGCTTTTTCCATCGCGGTCCATTACCATGTTGGGCAGCTCATCCGGCGCACAGCCAAGCTGCATCAGGCAAAAGGCCTCCCGTGCGCAGGCAAACATGCCCCTGGCGACTGCAGTGCCCTGAAACCATTTCTTGTGGCTGCCCCAGCCATCAAAAATGTCATGGTCATCCCACATCATCAGCGACGGTACCCGTGCAAGCATGTGGCTGATCTGGGGTTGACCATAAATCGCCAGATAATGATCCAGATAGAATTTCAGAACCGCATCGCGCATGACATCGGAAAAGCCGGTGGCCATCCGTTCGCGCCGCTTGGCCTTGTCCCAGGCAATGATGTCGGGATGACAGTGCCAGACGCCATCGGCATAAATCTGATCACCGCCATGCAGCAACAGGGAAAAGGGTTGCTTGGCGTGTTCGTGCCCAAGATCCGCCCAAAGTGCGTTTCGATCTTCAAGCGGCCGGTCCAGATCACCGTCTTCCTGACCATTGCACGATACAAACCCGATGCGAAGATCATCCCCAAGATCCGTGCAAACCTCGTATGTTTCGTTTCCGAAACTATATCCCGCAGTGCGGCTTTTCGGCAGTTCAAAGTCAAACCGCCAATAGCTTCGGCCAAACAGGGTTGCCAGCTTGGTCGGGGCAATAACATCACGGCCATTTGCGCGCAGTTCGGGTATTTCAGCACCTTCGTGCGCCACCACAAGTGCGGCCAGTTTCACCGTCCTGGTGTCAGCGCCCCGGGCGAACAGAAACGGTCCGAAAAGATTCTGATCGCTGAGTGTTTTCGCCTCGGTACTCGTCATGCGCTTTCTAACCTGCCAAAATTGCCCTTAAATCATACGTTTGATCGCGGTTTTGGTTCCCTTTGGATCAGGACCTGATCATCCGGGTGCGATCCGTGCCAACGATTAAAATCAATTGGGCCGGGAATTTCGAACAAAAAAGCATCATGGACAAAAGGCTTCCAAAGACCGGCAATTGATTAAATGCCCGAATACGTTAGTCTTTTTTGGTCTTGCAGTAATAACGCCACACACAGGAAAAGCCCCATGACAACACAGCGCCCCAAAGCCATTCCCACCGTTCAGGTCGATGATGACACCTTCCGGGTGACCGAATGGCATTTCCCCCCGGGATCGGAAACCGGCGACCACGTCCATGGCATGGATTATGTCGTGGTCCCGATGACCACGGGAACCCTGACCATTGTGAACGACGATGGCACAACGTTTCCGTCGGAAATGAAAGTCGGGCAGTCCTATTCCCGCAAGACCGGGGTTGCGCATAACGTGATTAACGAAAATGATTTCCCGATCACCTTTGTCGAGATCGAAGCCAAATAACAAGCCTTACCGGCTTGCAAACAAAACGGGCAGGTGATCAACACCTGCCCGTTTTCGTCTCAAAGCACTTTTAAAAGCCTGACTTGGCGCAGACTTAGCCCAGACGCTTGTCGATCGCATCCCAGATCAGGCCTTCAAGCTTGGAGCCGTCAAACCGGTTGATTTCCTGCAAGCCTGTCGGAGAGGTGACGTTGATTTCGGTCATGTAATCGCCAATCACGTCGATCCCGACAAAGATCAGATCACGTTTCTTGAGCTCCGGGCCGATGCGATCACAAATCTCGCGTTCACGCGGGGTCAGCATCGATTTTTCGGCCACACCGCCAACATGCATGTTTGACCGTGCTTCTCCCTCGGCCGGGACACGGTTGATCGCCCCCACCGGTTCGCCATCGACCAGAATGATGCGTTTGTCGCCCTTGCGCACATCGGGCAAATAGGCCTGCACCATCAACGGTTCGCGCGACTGGGCGGCAAACAGTTCCAGCAGCGAGTTCAGGTTCTCGTCACCGGGTTTCAGGTGGAACACACCCGCCCCGCCATTGCCAAACAGCGGCTTGACGATGATGTCCTTGTATTCTTCGCGGAAATCCTTGATCCGCGCGCCGGACCGCGTGATCAGGGTCGGCGGCATCAGATCGGGAAATTCGGTGACAAAGATCTTTTCCGGCGCATTGCGGACATGGCCCGGATGGTTGACCACGAAGGTTTCCGGGTGGATCGCCTCAAGCAGATGGGTCGCCGTGATATAGTTCATGTCAAAGGGCGGGTCCTGACGCATCAGGATAACGTCAGTTTCGCGCGCCAGATCAATCACGCGCGGTGCCCCCAGATCATGATGGTTGCCATGCTCGTACCGAAGCGTCATCGGGCGGACTTCCGCCTTGATCCGGCCCCGGTCATAGAACATGTCATCGGGATGATAATGCAAAAGTTCATATCCGCGCGCCTGGGCTTCAAGGCCCATGACAAAGGTGGAATCCCCCTTGATGTCGATGCTTTCAATCGGGTCCATCTGGATGGCGACGATACGGCTCATTATAAAGCGTTCTCCTTTAGACCGTTGATCAAGCCGGTCATTACTCCGCAAATATGGCCCAAACCGGCCAAATAAGGTCATTTGCGGGCATGGCTTGACCCGGCTGGCCTTCCCGGCCAAATGATGCGATATGTA
>NZ_DBGS01000090.1:0-19802 GCF_002295455.1 Thalassospira sp. UBA848
GTCAGGGGAAATCATGGTGTTTGTCATTCTGGGCGGGGTAGGCCGTCTGTTCGGTCCGCTTGCCGGTGCGGCACTTTACATCATTCTCGAACATCTTCTGGGAGGTGTCTGGGAATTCTGGCAGTTGCCATTGGGCGTGTTGCTGCTTCTGGTCGTGCTGTTCGCGCGCGGTGGTCTTGTCGGTGTTCTGGCGGGGGAGCGTAAACATGTCTGATGCCATTCTTTCGCTTTCCGATGTCACCAAACAGTTCGGGTCTCTGCTGGCCAGCGACAGTGTCACGCTGGATCTGCAACCGGGTGAAATCCATGCTCTGATCGGTCCGAACGGGGCGGGTAAATCCACCCTGATCAAACAGATCGCGGGCGAGATAAAATCTGATCGCGGTGATATCCATTTCGACGGTCAAAACATCAATGAATTTGATGCGGTGACACGTTCGCGCATGGGGCTGGCCCGAACGTTTCAGGTATCGTCCCTGATGCCGGAATTCTCGGTCCTGCAAAACGTGATGCTGGCGCGCCAATCGGTTAGCGGCAAGGTGTTTCGCTTCTTTAAGCCGGTTCTGGGTGACAAGTCGCTGGTTGATCCGGCGATGGCACAGCTTGAACGGGTTGGCTTGGCAGATCGTGCGCAAATGCGTGCAGCCGACATCTCACACGGCGAACGTCGCCAGCTTGAAATGGCCGTCGCCCTTGCACTTGAACCCAAGGCATTTCTGCTTGATGAGCCGATGGCCGGCATGGGGCCAGAGGGCTCCAAACGCCTGACCGGTTTCCTTGATGGTTTGCGTGCGCAGGCGCCGATCCTTCTGGTCGAACATGACATGGATGCGGTCTTTGCATTGGCAGACCGGATTTCGGTTCTGGTCTATGGCCGGATTATTGCCACCGGCACTGTCGATGAAATCCGCGGCAATGATGATGTCAAACGTGCCTATCTCGGGGAGGACGCCTGATATGACTGCACTTCTCGAACTCAGTGGGGTTACCGCGTTTTATGGCGCGTCACAGGCCCTGTTTGGCATTGACCTGTCGTTGAATGAGGGCGAGGCCGTCGCCCTTATGGGCCGTAACGGCATGGGCAAAACCACAACGATCAAGACCATCTGTCGCATGATGGAACATCGTGATGGCTCAATCCATTTTGCCGGTCAGGATCTGGCAAAAATGCCATCGCACAAGGCAGCCCAACTGGGCCTTGGTCTGGTGCCCGAAGGACGCCGGTGCTTCGCCCAGCTTAGCGTCACCGAAAACCTGATTGCTGCCGCCCGTCCGGGCGAATGGGATTTTGATCGTGTCGCGGGTCTGTTCCCGCGTCTGGCGGAACGCCATGATCAAAAGGCCATGACCCTTTCTGGTGGTGAACAACAGATGCTGGCAATTGGCCGGGCGCTGATGACCAATCCAAGGTTGTTGATCCTTGATGAAGCAACCGAGGGGCTGGCACCCGTCGTGCGTCAGGAAATCTGGGCGGCGATCAATCAGCTTAAACAATCGGGGCTGACGATCCTTGTGGTCGATAAATCGCTTAAGGAACTTTCAGGTGTCGCTGATCGCTATGTGATTGTCGAAAAGGGCATCACGGCCTGGACCGGTGCGGTGAATGAGCTGACCGACGACCTCGCTGACCGGTATCTGGGGGTCTGAGATGGCGGCATTCACCTATCAGCAGAAAGTTCTGTTTCAGCATTGCGATCCGGCGGGGATTGTCTTTTATCCGCGCTATTTCGAGATGGTGAATGCCACGGTCGAGGAATGGTTTGATCAGGTCATCGGATGCGGTTTCCCGACCATGCATGGTCCGATGAAGGTCGCGGTTCCGACCGCAGCGCTGAGTGTTGCTTTCACCGCACCAAGCAAGCTTGGCGATGTTCTTGAATTTACGCTGATCCCGACCCGGATCGGACGGTCCAGTCTTCAGCTGGAAATCACCGCACAGTCAGGTGGCGAGCAACGCCTGAAAACAACGGTTACCCTGGTATTTACAAAGCACGGGGCCGGAAAGTCAGTGGCATGGCCAGATGATTTGCGTGCCAAAATCGAAAAAGAAATCAATCAAGTGGTAGAAAACAATGCATAAAATCATTCAGCCTGAAGGATGGAAGCAACCCAAGGGATATGCCAACGGCGTATTGGCCGACGGTGCACGACTTTATATTGGTGGCCAGATTGGCTGGAACGCAGATCAGGTCTTTGAGGCCAAGGATTTCGTTGGCCAGATGGAACAGGCGCTTAAAAACATTGTCGCCGTTCTTGAAGCTGCGGGCGGAAAGCCCGAACATCTTGCCCGCCTGACCTGGTATGTCACCGACAAGAAGGAATATCTCGCCCATCAGCGCGAAGTCGGTCAGGCTTATCAGCGTGTCCTTGGCAAGCATTTTCCGGCCATGACCATGGTTGTGGTCAAGGAACTGGTCGAAGACGAGGCACTGGTCGAGATCGAGGCAACCGCCGCCATTCCGTCCTGATAACGTTTCAGGTCATCCGCATTGCAAAAGGGCAGCACGCGATGTGCTGCCCTTTTGCGTTCGTCTGTCTTCCACTGGGTAAGCGTTAATTTTCCGCCGGTGCACTGGTTCCAAGATTTTCCGGCGAGAAGATATTGTTGCCAAACGGGCTGGGTGCCGACGTACCCCCTTCGTCACCACCCAGCGGGCCAAGGTTGGGCATGGTCGGTGCCGGGACAGTCTTTTCCGGTGTGTTCAGCGATTGCTGTTCCATCAATTGCTGTTGAAGCGCACGCTTTTCTTCAAGGACTTGCGCGGTGCAGGCACTCGAATCATGGTTCTGGATGAATACAACCGCGGCAAGGGTCAAAACGCCCAAGATTGCGGCAACCGTTCCCGGATGGGTCGCGATCTTCAGGACCGGGCGGTCTGAAATGACATGTGCCCAACCCTTGGTGTTGTATCGGTTGCGGCATTCATAAATGATCGCCCCGATCAGCGTGATGGCAATAATGATCACCGCCACAGCCGAAATCGACGGGTCAAGACCGTAACGCACCTTGGACGACAGAACTGTCGTAAAGGTGCTGCTTGAAACAATCGTGAACACTGTCGTGTTGTAGTTTTCAAGCGATGCCAGAAACGCAAGGACGGTGGCCGAGCCAATCGCAGGTGCCATGAACGGCAAAAGCACTTTGACGAATGCCTGTGTCGGGGTTGCACCCATATCAAGGGCTGCTTCGGTAAGCGTGGTGTCAAACCGCTGGATACGCGACAAGAACACCAGCATCGAATAAGCCGCAATAAAGGTGACCTGACCAAAGATCGTCAGGAACGTTCCGTCATAGAAAAAGCTTTCATAGGGCGCATTGAACAGCGTGCCGATGCGGTCCCAGAAAATCAGGGTCGAAAGACCGATGACAACGCCCGGCACCAGAATGGGGGCAATAAAGATCGTATAAAGGGCTGCCCTTAATTTGGGGCCGACCTGTGACAGGGTAATGGCCGCCGCCAGACCAATCGGAATGGCAACGCAAACAACCCCGACCCCGATCAGAAGTGAATTGCCAAGGCCTGCCAGAAGCTTGTCATCGCTTGCAAGCTTGCCAAACCAGTCGGTGGTAAAACACTCCCACGGGGAAACACGCGGGAAGGTGGATGAATTAAACGCGGTGATCACCATGATGATCAGCGGCCCGAACAAATAGGCAAAGAACAGGGTCAGATACAAACCCGGAATCATGGTCGTCGGGGATTTCATTTTCATTGTCTGATCTCCCCGATCGAAACCTTGAACAGGCGCATTACAAGCAAGACAAGCGCGATACAGACAATCAGAAGGACCATCGCATAGGCCGATCCGCGCGGCCAGTTGCCGCCAGAGTTGAACCATTGATAGACCAGTTGCGTGAACCAAAGGTTTGATGGGCCACCCAAAATCTGTGGTGCAGCAAGGGCGCCCGATGTCAGCATGAACACCATGGTCATGCCCGATGCTATACCCGGCTTGGCATAGGGGATAACAACCTTGGCATGGACCTGCCACCAGTTGGCGCCCATGTCGCGCGCAGCTTCGATCTGGTTGCGATCAAGGCTTTCAATCGCATTATAAAGCGGGAAAATCATCAACAGGATATAGGCATATGCCAACCCGGCATAGAGCGCCACATCCTCGCGGATGAAGTCAATTGGCGTATCCCAAAGTCCGATCCCCATACCGGTTTCATTGATCACGCCCGTCGCGCCAAACAAAATGCGAAACGCAAAGGCGCGCAGGATTTCATTGATCCAGTAAGGAACGATCAGGGCAAGAACCAGCAACCGCGCCTTGGCACCGGTCGATGACTTTGCCAGTACAAAGGCGACCGGATAGCAGATGATCAGATCGAATATCGTCACAAACACTGCCGAAAGCAGCGTTTTGAACAGGATCCCGATATCCAGGGTGTTTATCCCGTCCGACGCCCCGCTGCCCTGAAAGAAATACCGGTATTGCTCAAGAGTATAGACATCTTCCGGGCCGCCGATTTTGGCGGGTGGCAAATTAAAACGGAAAGAATAATCCAGCATGGTCAGCTGCGGCAGGATGATCAAAAGGAACACCCATATGCTGACGGCAAGCATTAAATAGATGGACACTGCCATCCCGTTGCGGCGGACAAGATCGTAAAACAAATCACGCATGATACAGGGCCCCCGTTACGCGCTGGCCAGTTCGCCCGGTTTGAGCGCAACGCCCAGCTCCGGTGCGAAATCAAGTTTGACCGGGGAATTGGCATCAATCGCGTTGGTGCCATCATTGATCAGCGAAAGTTTCAAATCCTTGCCATTCGTGTTCATCACGATATGGCGCATATTGCCTTCGAATTCTTCGGTGACGAAGTTGGTTTCGAACTGGTTGACGGAACTGTCATCGCGTGACACCCGAAGGGCTTCCGGGCGAATGAACAGATGGCAGGCATCACCGGGGGCAAGTGCCGGACCACCGGCCGGGTGGCTTTCGACCGTGAATGGGGTGCCCATACCGGCATCGATCTGCATCACCTTGCCGTCATTGGAAAGAACAGTACCATCAAGCACGTTGTTTTCACCAACAAAGGAGGCGACGAAGCTTGTCGTCGGATGATCATATATTGACCTGCCATCGCCAATTTGTTCGATCTTGCCCTTGTTCATCACGGCTATACGGTCCGACATGGTCAGCGCTTCACCCTGATCATGGGTGATGTAGATAAAGGTCAAACCGACCTGCTTTTGAATTGCGCGCAGTTCGGTGCGCATGTGTTGACGCAGCTTGAGGTCAAGGGCGGAAAGCGGTTCATCAAGCAGCAGAATATCGGGTTCAACCGCCAGTGCGCGGGCAATGGCCACACGCTGTTTCTGACCACCGGAAAGTTCACTTACTTTCTTGTCCCCCTGTCCGGGCAAGGCAATCAGTTCAAGCAACTCATCAGCGCGCTTGCGTCGGGTTTTCTTGTCAACGCCACGCACTTCCAGCGGGAAGGCAATGTTATCTGCAACCGAACGCAGCGGGAAAAGGGCAAGGTTCTGGAAAATAAGGGCAGTGGGGCGCTTGTTGGGGCCGACACCTTTCATGTCCTCGCCACCTATTCTTACCTTGCCGCGTGTCGGTTCCTGAAACCCGGAAATGCAGCGCAAAAGCGTTGTCTTGCCACAGCCTGACGGGCCGAGAAATGAAAAGAACTCGCCACCTGCGATGTTCAGATTTGCCTTGTGGACAGCGGTGAATTCGCCGAATTCGACCCAGACATGCTCAAGCGAAATTTCTTTGGTCATAGAGCTGACAACCCCCGAAAACGTCAATGCCATGTTCGTCCCCGTGTCAGGACGACATTGCGTTATTGTTGTTTGAAATAGATTGGGTCGGATAAACCCAAAAAGGGCGGCAAGCGCAAAGCCATGCCGCCCCCACAAGGCTGAAATCAGGCGCTTTCGAAGCGGTTCACATACTCGGTACGCATGTCCGCATACCACTGCGGTTCGGACGGCCACGGGTTGAGGTTGGCCAGTGCATCCCCCGGATAGGCATCGGCAAAGTTCTTGGCATAGGCTTCGCCAGCGAACTTGTCGGCACCCAGAACCGGTGAGTTGTAACCATGATGATCAATTGCCTCACCGGCCAGCTCCGGCATGTAGGCATATTTGATGAACTCGTAAACCTGTTCGATGTTTTCGGCACCGGTCGGCAAGGCAAGTCCATCGACCCACGCCATTGCACCTTCTTTCGGTGCGCGATACATCACCGGTTCACCAGCCGTTTTCAGCGCAAGCGGCGGGCCATCCCAGGTCTGACCAACGATGACGCCTTCGTTCAGAAGACCGTTCTTCTGGGTGTCGGCATCGTTCCAGATCAGCTTGATGTTGCCTTTGCGCGCAATGCACCATTCGGTGATCTTGTCCCAAACCGGGCGCATTTCCTCTTCCGAGGTGTAAGCCTTCCAGACCGAGCCCGGAGCCAGTTCGCCGATGGTTTCCATGTAAAGACCGGCCCCCAGCATCATGGAGTGTGCGCGGCCCATGGTTTTGCCAGCATTTTCTTCCGCCCAGACATCACCATAGGACGGGAAGGTGCCATCCGGCTGGAACTGGTCGGTGCGCCATGCCATGCCCTCGGTGCCCCAGATGTGCGGCAGCCAATAGGTGGAGCCAGCCTCAAACGCCCAGTCGGTGCTGCCGATTTTGGCCATTGCCGGGTTTACGGCGTCAATGGCGACTTTGGACATGTCGAACGGCTGAAGCAGTTCCAGTGCCTTCCACTGAAGGGCACGGTTGTTGGTCGGCGAAACAATATCAAAACCGCGACCTTTGGAGGCCTTCATCTTGTTGATGATTTCCTCGTTCGAACCGATGCCGGTATAATTCACCTGAATGCCGGTGGCATCGGTAAATGATTTGAGAAACGTTTCCGGCAGATAGTCGGACCACATCAAAATGTTGATCTCGCCCGAAGAAGCGAGTGCTTTTTTGCTGATGATCGCGGGCATTGCCAATGCTGAGCCGGCGGCAAGCGAGCCCTTGAGAAGTGTGCGCCGGTTAAATTTGGGGCCGGAATTGAACTTGGTCATCCGTATGTCTCCTGATAGCCGGGATTTTTCCCTTATGTGCGGCGCACCATGCGCCTCCCTGGTGGACATAACTTCCCTGAACCGACCGCATTATGATCGCGGTTCTTGTTCCTGTTTTATCGCATTGACAAAATGGTATATCTGCCGGTTACTCTAGTAATAGAGCCACAAGGCAAAAACTATGGTGCCAGACAGACGATCCTGTTGCAGTGCCGAACTAAAAGGTCTGTTCCCGATGCTAGACATCCGACTTGAGGACCCGGCGGTGGCCGGTCAAACCCTGCAGCAACAACTGCATCAGGGGCTTGTCGATGCGATTCTGGAAGGCCGTTTGCCGTCGCATGAACCGTTGCCCTCAACCCGCGATCTTGCCTCCGCGCTCAAGGTGTCGCGCAATACGGTTGTCCTTGTTTATCAACGGCTTCTTGATGACGGCTATTTGACAGCGGTCTGGCGTCGCGGGCACTTCGTCAATGAACAATATATTCGCCAGCAATTGCGACTGAGCGTGGATACACGCACCGCCTCGTTGTTTTCCAAGGAACGCGATCCTGATTTGTGGCGCCGCCATTTGCAGTTTCGCCCGTCTGAAGCCCGCAACATCGTCAAACCGGCCAACTGGCGGGATTTTCCCTTTCCCTTCATTTACGGGCAGGTCGCACCGGACAAGACCACCATTGCGCGGTGGCGCGATTCCATGCGGTTGGCGGGGTCGCTTGCACATTCGCAAAGCTGGGTTGGCGATCAGGTCGATATGGATGATCCGCAACTTCTTGAGCAGATCATCACCCGCATTCTGCCCCATCGTGGTTTGCGCGCCCATCCCGAACAGTTGCTGATCACCATTGGTGCGCAGAACGCGCTGTTTCTGGTCGGGCAGCTTCTGGCAGGGCGGGGCAGGACAGTTGGCGTCGAAGATCCGGGCTATGTCGATGCGCGCAATATCTTTGCATCAACCGGGGCGGATATCTGTGCTTTGCCAATCGACAGCGAAGGGCTGGCCAACTCGGCAGTTCTGGCGGATTGTGACATGGTCTATACCACACCGTCACATCAATGCCCGACAAGTGTCACCATGTCGCTTGACCGGCGTCTTCAGCTTGTTGAACGCGCGCGCAAGGATGATTTCATCCTGGTTGAAGATGATTATGAGCATGAGCTGAATTACCTTGGTCATCAGCGCGCGGCGCTCAAAAGCTATGATAATTCCGGCCATATCATCTATATCGGCAGTCTGACCAAGCTGATGTTCCCCGGACTGCGTATTGGCTACATCCTTGCCGATAGCGAGCTGATCAAGGAACTGCGTGCACTGCGTCGTCTGAATTACCGCCATCCATCCGCGCAGGACCAGCGTGCCATGGCACTGTTCATCGGCGAAGGGCATCTTGATGCACATCTTCGACGCACGCGAGATCGATTGTCGGAAAAATGGCAACTTATGCAAAATGAAATTGCCCGCCAATTGCCAGAGCTGCATGTAACGCCGACGACCGGCGGTTCTGCGGTTTGGATTACTTTGCCCGGTGACATGGACGCCTGGGCCGTGCACCGTGAGGCGGCCAAACGCGGGGTTCTTGTGGAACCGGGGGATGTGCATTATTGCGATGCCGACAGTGCCCCACGCAACCGTCTTCGGCTTGGTTTTGCCGTGATCGAGCGTGATCAGATCGCGCCGGGTATTTCCCAATTGCGTGACGCCATTATGGCGATCATGGCTGAAAACAGAAAAGGGACCGCCGCAGAGTAATCTGCATGGCGATCCCCGTGGCCCCAACTCCCCCGGAATCGGCTTGTGTCCCCCGCCAGCAAATTACATTGGCGCGCCAAGAACCTTCTGCAGGATGGCAACCATATCGTCGATGTCCTGTTCTGTGCTGACGAAGGCGGGCGCGAAAATGATCGCATCGCCGGTTGCCTTGACGTGAAGACCTTCGTCAAACAGCGCGCGCTGTGCCCAGCTTCCCTTTGCGCCCGGCGCATCACCCGGTGTCAGCTGAATGCCCGACATCATGCCATAGCCGCGAAGATCGCTGACATGGGGCAGGTTGCGCAGACCAAACACACCATCAAGGAAGTGCGACGACAGGCTGTTGGCACGTTCGAACAGATTGTCATTGGCATAGATATCAAGCGCTGCGATCCCGGCAGCACAGGCCACCGGGTGGGCCGAATAGGTATAGCCATGGAAGAATTCCGGGCGGTCCGCATCGCCCGCCGCGTCAAAGACAGCGGCCTGAATTTCGGCACTGGTGGCAACAGCACTCATTGGAATAGCGCCATTGGTCAGTGCCTTGGCCATGGTGATCAGGTCCGGCTTGACTGCGAATGCCTGGGAGGCGAAAGCAGAACCTGTTCGGCCAAAACCGGTAATCACTTCGTCAAATACCAGCAAGATGCCGTACTTGTCGCAAATCGCGCGAAGCTTTTCTAGGTATCCTTTGGGGGGCACAATGGTGCCGATCGATCCGGCAATCGGTTCGACAAAGACGGCAGCAATGGTATCGCCACCATAGGTCTTGCAGATTTCTTCGAGATCATCGGCCAGATCGGCATCGGTTTCCGGCTGACCACGGGTGAACTTCTGTTCTTCGGTCCAGGTGTGGCGCATATGGACAACGTCACAGGTGATCCCCGAAAAATCACGACGGTTATTGACCATCCCGGCAAGCGACGTACCGCCAAGGTTCACCCCATGATAGCCCCATGCGCGCGATACAAACCGGGTGCGCTGCGCGTTGCCCGTGGCACGATGATAGGCCAGACACATCTTCATTGCGGTATCCACCGCCTCGGAGCCCGAACCGGCAAAGAACACACGATCAAGCCCATCGGGCAGGATACCGGCCAGCTTTTCGGCAAACTCGAACGAAACAGGGGCGGCGCGCTGGAAATGTGGTGAGTAGTCCAGTGTGCTTAGCTGTTTGTAGACGGCATCGGCAATTTCCGGGCGTCCGTGACCGGCCGCACAACAAAACAGACCCGACGAACCATCCAGAATTTCACGGCCTTCCGGTGTCCAGTATTTTACGCCTTCTGCCTTGGCAAACATCTGCGGTTCTTCGTGAAACAGACGGTTGTTGGTAAATGGCATCCAATGATTGGTCATGTTCGGTTTGGCGGACACGTTCATGCTGGCTCCTGTCGGCAAGAGTGCGGGTGTAAATGTTATGCTGCTAGCTAAACCGGTCATCTGACACAGCGTTAGTGCCACAACTCGACAATATTTAGGTCCAGATCGCCATGTGGCTCCATTAAAAGGGTCGATGTGGCTCTATTGCCATAGCAATCAGTGGCGTAATTCAGGTTTGTAACAACGAGGAATTTCATGGAACTGATCCTGTCTGGCATGATCGTCGCGGTTGCTGCCCTGTTTCGTGGCATCACCGGTTTCGGCTTTGCTTTGCTGGCCGCTCTTGGTCTGTCGACGGTGCTTGCCCCGGCAACCGCGACCGCGGTTATTCTGGTTATCGACATTGTCCTGACAGGGCTGATCCTGCGCGACTTTGATCGGAACAAGGTCGACTGGCGGGCCTGTTCGATCCTGCTGAGTTTCGGGCTTTTCGGGGCGGTGCTTGGCCCCTATGTCGCCTTTGCGCTTGATGATCAGACCATCCGGATCGCGACCAACCTTGCAATCGCGGTGGCAGCCTTGGTGGCCATGCTGCATCATCCGCCAAAATGGATGGGCCATTTTGTCATCGGGGCGCTTCTAGCCTGTTCGGTTGGTATCCTGATGTCGGGCTTTGCGGTTGGCGGTCCTTTGGTTGCCGCATGGCTTTTGGCGGGCGGAACGCAGGATGCCCGGGTCCGTAACACGCTTGCGATCTATTTTGGCTCAGTCGATGTATTGGGATTTATCACCCGCGCTGCTGCGGGCATGTTGCCCAATGATTTCATCGCACTTGTTTTGCCGTTGCTGGTGATTGCCATGATCGCCTATTTCCCGGGCGAGATGATCTATCGCCGGATGTCGGCAACCACCTGGCGGCGTGTCTGTGCCATCAGTCTCGTTCTCATTGCCATCATCGGTTTCGCGCAGACCATCACGGTTGGTCTGTGATCGCTTAAATCAAAATTGCTTACACCACCGGAGATATCCATGACCAAAACAGCACTCATTACCGGCGCAACTTCTGGCTTTGGGGCGGCAACGGCCCGCCGGTTCGTCAAGGAAGGTTGGAAAGTCATTGTCACCGGCCGCCGTGCCGATCGCCTTGACGCCCTTGTCGATGAACTCGGCGGTGCCACGGTCGCCCATGCGCTGTGCTTTGATATTCAGGATGCCGATGCCATTCAGGCGGCGGTTGATGGGCTGCCTGCCGATTTCGCCGATGTTGATTTGCTGGTCAATAATGCCGGGCTGGCGTTGGGCACCGCACCGGCGCAGGAATGCAAGCTGTCGGACTGGATGACAATGATCGATACCAACAACAAGGGGTTGGTGGCGATCACGCGTATCATGCTTGATAAGCTGATCGAACGAAAAGGGGCGATTGTCAATCTGGCATCAATTGCATCGAACTGGCCCTATCCGGGCGGCAATGTTTATGGTGCGACCAAGGCCTTTGTTCAGCAGTTCTCGCTGGGTATTCGCTGTGATCTTGCGGGCACGGGTGTTCGTGTTACCTCGATCGAGCCGGGTCTGTGCGAAAGCGAATTTACCCTGGTTCGCACCGGCGGCAACAAGGAAGCCTATGACAACCTGTATCGCGGTGCCGATCCGATCCAGCCAAAAGACATCGCTGAAAGCATCTTCTGGGTGGCGAACCTTCCAGCACATGTAAACGTCAACTCGCTTGAAGTCATGCCGGTCAGCCAAAGCTGGTCGCCATTCGCCATTCACCGCAAGGAAGGTTAGGCGTTCGATCAGAACCGGAAAGCCGAAGCTGCTTGTCGATTACATTGTATGGTATGGGGTGCAGGAATAACCTTTTAGCCCATAGGGATAATCGGTTATCCTGCAACACGTTCAGAGCCCCACAAATTGTGGCGCATCCCAAAGCTTGCATCCGATCAATGTGATGCCAGACGCCGTGCCGGATATGAAATGATCGATAAGCTCGAAATGTTTATGGTTCTCGCCCGTGAGCAGCATTTTGGACATGCTGCCGAAGAATGCGGCGTGACCCAGCCAACCCTTTCAAGTGCCCTGCGCCAACTTGAAGACCATCTTGGCGTGGTATTGGTCAAACGCGGGTCGCGTTATCAGGGCCTGACACCCGAGGGCGAGCGCGTTCTGGAATGGGCGCGCCATATTGTCGGCAGCACACGTTCCATGCGCGACGAAATGCGCGCCATGCGATTTGGCCTGACCGGGCAGGTGCAGATTGCCGTTATCCCGACGGCCCTTTCAATGGTGCATGAACTGACCACGCCATTTCGCGAAAAACACCCCGATGTCAGCTTTGCGATCCTGTCGCGGACGTCGACGGAGATTAAGGCGCTCCTTGATGATCTGCAAATTGATGCGGGGATTACCTATCTTGATAACGAACCCCTCGGGCGGGTGACATCCATTCCGCTATATCGGGAACGCTACCAACTGGTGACCTCCAACCTTAAGGATTTGGGGGACTACGAAGCCATCACATGGCGTGAAGCGGCCAGCTTGCCCTTGTGTCTTTTAACGCCCGATATGCAAAACCGTCGTATCATTGATCAGCAACTCCACATGGCGGGTGCCAAGGTCAGTGCGACGCTTGAAAGTGACTCGATGATTGCCCTGTTCACCCATGTGCAAACAGGCAACTGGGCCAGTATCATGCCCGAAAAAATGGTGGAAAGCTTCGGGATGCGCGATCGTGTCAAAGCCATTCCAATCATCGAGCCCGATGCCAGTCAGACAGTGGGATTGATAGCAGCAAAACGTGAGCCTGCAACGCCGGTGGTTTCTGCACTTTTAAAGGAAGCAGCGCATATCTCTGAGCTTCAGACCGTTTGATAGGTTTTCCCTATCGCGTAACGGGATGGCTTTATTGAACAGCCACGCCGATTGGCGGAAAATACCGGCAATAACGAATAATTCTTCAACATGCTTGAGAGAGAGGCTTGCATGTCGGAAACGACCGAGGACCAGAATGTCCGCGTCGCTGCCATTTGTGATCAGTTGATCACTCTGGAAGGGCCGCTATTGCCAATTCTGCACGAGGTGCAGGAAGAGTTTGGCTGTATCCCCGATGGCGCGCTTCAGACCATTGCAAAGAAGCTCAATCTCAGCCGGGCGGAAGTCCATGGGGTGGCAAGCTTCTATCATTACTTCCGCGAAGAAAAGGCGGGCAAGCATGTCGTCAAAATCTGCCGGGCCGAAGCCTGTCAGGCGATGGGGGCCGATGCGCTTGGCGACAAGGTTCGGCGCCACCTTAATGTTGATTGGTCGCAAACCACTGCTGATCGCAAGGTCACACTGGAACCTGTTTTCTGCCTTGGTCTCTGTGCCTGTGCGCCAGCCGCAATGATTGATGGCAAGGTTGTTGGCCGTGTCAGTGCGGATCGCATTTTGGAAAAGGTGGGATCATGAGCATCAAGGTTTACGTACCTCTTGATTCCGGTTCTGTCGCACTGGGTGCCGATGACGTTGCATCCGCCATCGCCGCCAAGGCATCCAAATCCGGTGCTGATATCAAGATCGTGCGCAACGGCTCGTTTGGCATGTATTGGCTGGAGCCGATGGTCGAGGTCGAAACACCGCGCGGACGCGTTGCCTATGGTCC
Organism: Thalassospira sp. UBA848; assembly: GCF_002295455.1. Lineage (NCBI taxonomy): Bacteria > Pseudomonadati > Pseudomonadota > Alphaproteobacteria > Rhodospirillales > Thalassospiraceae > Thalassospira > Thalassospira sp. UBA848. Next base: position 13,747 of record NZ_DBGS01000090.1, read on the forward strand.
GGTTAGCACCGACGATATCGACGCATTGTTTGAGGCTGACTTCCTGACCGGTGGTGATCATAAGCTTTATCTTGGCCGCACGCCGGAAATCCCGTTTCTCAAAAGCCAGTCGCGCCTGACGTTCCAGCGCTGCGGCATCATTGATCCGGTATCGCTTGACGATTATCGTGCCAATGAAGGCCTGACCGGTCTTGAAAACGCGCTTAAGATGACGGACGAGGAAATCGTCAAGGCCGTCACCGACAGCGGCCTGCGCGGGCGCGGTGGTGCCGGTTTTCCGACGGGCATCAAATGGAATACCGTCCGCGAAGCGCCAGCCGATCAAAAATATATCGTCTGTAACGCCGATGAAGGTGACAGCGGAACCTTTGCCGATCGCATGATCATGGAAGGCGAGCCGTTTGTTCTGATCGAAGGCATGATCATTGCCGGTCTCGCCACCGGCGCGACGAAGGGATACGTCTATACTCGTTCGGAATATCCGACCGCGATTGACGTGATGAACGAGGCGATCAAGGTCGCCCGTGCTGCCGGTGTTCTGGGCGATAACATCCTTGGATCCGGCAAGGCCTTTGATATGGAAGTCCGCATGGGGGCGGGTGCCTATGTCTGTGGGGAGGAAACATCCCTTCTTAATAGCATGGAAGGCAAGCGCGGGGTTGTCCGTGCCAAGCCACCATTGCCCGCCCTTGAAGGTTTTCTTGGCCGACCGACCGTCGTCAATAACGTGATTTCGCTGTGCTCTGTGCCGGTCATTCTGGAAAAGGGTGCGGAATATTATCGCGATTATGGCATGGGCCGGTCGCGGGGCACCATCCCGATCCAGATTGCCGGGAACGTCAAGCATGGCGGGCTTTATGAAGTCGGCTTTGGTCTGACCCTTGGTGAAATTGTCGAACAAATCGGCGGTGGGACGGCCACAGGGCGTCCGGTCAAGGCGGTTCAGGTCGGTGGTCCGTTGGGCGCCTATTTCCCCAAGGAACTGTTTGATACGCCGTTTGACTACGAAGAATTCGCCAAGCGCGATGGCCTGATCGGCCATGCCGGTGTTGTCGTGTTTGATGACACGGTCGACATGATGAAGCAGGCCCGCTTTGCCATGGAATTCTGTGCGATTGAATCGTGTGGCAAATGTACGCCGTGCCGCATTGGTTCTGTACGCGGGACCGAAGTGGTCGACAAGCTTGAACGTGGTGAAGAACCTGAATTGCAGCTCGAACTCCTGCGCGATCTTTGTGAAACCATGAAGTTCGGATCGCTGTGCGCGCTGGGCGGCTTTACGCCCTATCCGGTCTTAAGCGCACTGACCCATTTCCCTGATGACTTCAAGCCACGCGCGCTTGATATAGCTGCGGAGTGAAACGATGTCCTTGATCAAAGAAGTTGACTACGGAACCCCGGCGAAGAATTCCGAAAAGACCGTCACCCTGACCATTGATGGCAAGGATGTCACCGTGCCTGAAGGCACCTCTGTCATGCGCGCCTCGATGGAGGCCGGTATTCAGGTCCCGAAACTGTGCGCGACCGATATGGTCGATGCATTCGGGTCTTGCCGCCTGTGTCTGGTTGAGGTCGAAGGCCGCAACGGCACACCGGCATCCTGTACGACACCAGCATCTGAGGGCATGGTTGTCCATACCCAGACCGAGCGGCTCAAGAAGATCCGCAAAGGCGTGATGGAACTTTACATCTCTGACCATCCGCTCGATTGCCTGACCTGTGCGGCCAACGGTGATTGCGAATTGCAGGACATGGCAGGCGCGGTTGGCCTGCGCGATGTGCGTTATGGCTACGAGGGTGAAAACCACGTTCAGGTCCGCCAGAACGGTGAAGAAAACCCGCGCTATATGGCCAAGGATGAAACCAACCCGTATTTCACCTATGACCCATCAAAATGCATTGTCTGTTCGCGCTGTGTCCGTGCCTGCGAAGAAGTGCAGGGCACGTTTGCGCTGACCATCGAAGGTCGCGGCTTTGAATCGCGTGTGTCGCCCGGCATGCATGAAAACTTCCTGGATTCCGAATGTGTATCGTGCGGTGCCTGTGTTCAGGCCTGCCCGACGGCAACGCTTCAGGAAAAATCGGTCATTGAGATCGGTCAGCCGGAACACTCGGTTGTTACCACTTGCGCCTATTGCGGGGTTGGCTGCTCGTTCAAGGCGGAAATGCGCGGCGAAGAACTTGTCCGCATGGTCCCCTACAAGGATGGCAAGGCCAACCGTGGCCATTCTTGTGTGAAGGGGCGTTTTGCCTATGGCTATGCCAGTCACAAGGACCGCATCCTGAACCCGATGATCCGTGAGAACGTTGATGATCCGTGGCAGGAAGTCAGTTGGGAAGAAGCGCTTCGCTTTACAGCCGACAAGTTCAAGGGCATTCAGGCCAAATACGGCAAGGGCGCGCTGGGCGGTATCACCTCGTCACGCTGCACGAACGAGGAAACCTTCCTTGTTCAAAAACTGATCCGTGCCGGTTTTGGCAATAACAACGTCGATACCTGCGCGCGTGTTTGCCATTCGCCGACCGGCTATGGTCTGAAAACCACGTTTGGTACCTCGGCCGGGACGCAGGATTTTGATTCTGTCGAACATACCGATGTTGTAATCCTGATTGGGGCCAACCCGACCGATGGCCACCCTGTCTTTGCCTCGCGCCTGAAAAAGCGTCTGCGCGAAGGTGCCAAACTGATCGTGATCGATCCGCGTCGTATTGACCTTGTGCGCTCCCCCCATATCGAGGCGGTCGCCCATATCCCGCTGCGTCCGGGGACGAACGTTGCGGTTCTGACATCGCTTGCCCATGTGATCGTCACCGAAGGCCTGTTTGACGAAGCGTTCGTGCGTGAACGCTGCGACTGGGATGAATTCCAGGATTGGGCAACCTTTGTGTCCGATCCAAAACACAGCCCCGAAGCTATTGCCGAGATGATCGGTGTCGATGCCCAGACCATGCGCACGGCCGCACGCACCTTTGCCACCGGCGGCAATGGTGCGATCTATTACGGTCTGGGTGTCACCGAACACAGCCAGGGTTCAACCACCGTAATGGCGATTGCCAACCTTGCCATGGCGACCGGTAATATCGGCCGTCCGGGTGTGGGCGTGAACCCGCTGCGTGGTCAGAACAATGTGCAAGGTTCGTGCGATATGGGGTCGTTCCCGCACGAACTGCCGGGCTATCGTCATATTCAGGACAGCGCCACCCGCGATGTTTTCGAGGATATCTGGGGTGTCAAGCTGGATGACGAACCGGGTCTTCGTATCCCCAATATGCTCGATGCGGCTGTCGAAGGCACATTCAAGGGCATCTATATTCAGGGCGAAGATATCCTTCAGTCAGATCCGGATACCAAACATGTGGCAGCTGGTCTGGCCGCAATGGAATGTGTGGTCGTTCATGACCTGTTCCTCAATGAAACCGCGAACTACGCGCATGTGTTCCTGCCCGGTTCGACCTTCCTTGAAAAGGATGGGACATTCACCAACGCCGAACGCCGCATTAACCGCGTGCGCAAGGTGATGACCCCGATGAACGGCTTTGCCGATTGGGAGGTTACCCAGAATCTTGCGCGGGCGATGGGGCTGGACTGGAATTACACCCATCCGTCACAGATCATGGCCGAAGTTGCCGCAACCACGCCAAGCTTTGCCAATGTCAGCTATGACCTGCTTGAAGAAAAAGGCTCGGTCCAGTGGCCTTGCAATGACACGGCCCCGGAAGGGACCCCGGTCATGCATATCGATGGCTTTGTCCGTGGCAAGGGCAAGTTTGTTGTCACCGAATATGTTGCGACGGATGAACGCACCGGTCCGCGCTTCCCGCTTTTGCTGACCACGGGACGTATCCTTAGTCAGTATAATGTGGGCGCGCAGACCCGGCGTACGGAAAACAGCACGTGGCATAAGGAAGACTTGCTGGAAATCCATCCGCACGATGCCGAACAGCGGGGTATTCGTGAAGGCGACTGGATCCGTCTTGCATCGCGGTCGGGCGAAACATCCCTTCGTGCCACCATTACCGACCGTGTCGCACCGGGTGTGGTTTACACGACATTCCACCATCCCGGCACGCAGGCCAACGTGATCACCACCGACTATACCGACTGGGCGACCAATTGCCCGGAATACAAGGTAACCGCGGTTCAGGTCTCGCCAAGCAATGGCCCGACCGAATGGCAGGTGGAATATGATCGTCAGGCCGAACAGTCGCGTCGGATCAAACCGCGCGTTGATGCCGCTGAATAGGATATTTGCCAGACACTGTGTTAGGGTCACCTGATCCAGTGTCTGGTATTTCCTGCCTGTCTCTGAAGTTTACAGTCAAAGAGTGAACCGCAATGGCACCTGACAAACTTGTCTACATGGCCAATCAGATCGCAACCTTTTTCAAGTCCCAGCCCGAGAACGAGGCTGCTGAAGGTGTGGCCAACCATATCAGCGATTTCTGGGAACCGCGCATGCGCAAGCAGCTGTTTGACATGATCGCGGAAGACAATGCCGACTTCCATCCCCTGGTTCTGAGGGCCGCACCAAAGATCCGGAAGGTCAAGGAAGACGCATGACGGCCAATCCATCTGAAAATCGCATTCTGGACGGGCGTGACGTTGATCTTGCGCGCGCCGTTTCAGGCGATGATGGCACTGATGATACCCCCATCATGTTGCAGCCGGAAGTTCCCGCTGCTTTGACATTTAATGGGCATTCCTATGCTGTGATGATGGTGTCGCCCCACAACCTTGAAGATTTCATGGTGGGTTTTGCCCTGTCAGAAGGAATTGCTGACAGTAGTTCCCAAATCACCCTGCGCGATGTGCGCAAGACCCTGCAGGGTTATGTGATTGAGGCTGACCTTCACGAGGATGTTTTTGATCGCCTTGCAGATCGTCAACGCACACTTGAAGGCCGGTCTGGCTGTGGTTTGTGTGGTGTGCAATCGCTTGATGCTGTTGCGATGGACAAGATCGGGACGGTCACCCCATCCAGCCTGCCACAGGATGTCGTCTTGCGCGCGATTGATGCGCTTCCTGAACATCAGACCCGCAATCGCGAAGGCGGCGGGTTACTGCATGCCAGTGCATTTGTTGATGGTAGCGGTAACATCGTTCTGGTCCGTGAGGACATCGGGCGCCATAACGCGCTCGACAAGGTGCTTGGCGCCATCGCGCGGCAGGGGATTGATCAGGCTGGTGGTTTCGTTCTGATGACCAGCCGCTGTTCCTATGAAATTGTCACCAAGACCGTACAGTTTGGCGTAGGCGGGCTTGTAACGCTTTCGGGCCCCACCTTGACGGCAGTGAACCTTGCCCGAAAAGCGGGCCTTACCATGATTTGCCGTGAACGGCGCGGGCTGTTCCGCCGGTTTGCCTGACCGACCAATAATCTTCCCGAACTTGTAAATTTCCTTTGACTGCTTGTCTTGACAACAGGTGCACCTGCGCATGTCCTTGGCGTGTGGGGTTTAAAGCTCCTTGTGTACACAAAGGGAATTGCCATCGCGTGCGATACTTGTTATTCAAGATGTAAGTAAATATTACAAGATGATCCCGCACACGCCTGTGCCGACTGGTTCGGTACCTGCGGGACACGGCACGGGGATAAGGAAACCATGGCACTTTCAAAAACCGAATTGCGCGATGTTTTATCGGGGATCTCGGGCATTCTGGTCACGCCCTATGACAGCGAGGGCGAGGTCGCACCCGAAAAGCTCGTCCCCGTAATTGATCGTGCGTTGGCCGCAGGCGTGCATTTCCCGGTTGTGAATGGCAATACCGGTGAATTTTACGCCCTGACCACCGACGAGGCGATCACGATGGCGAAGTCGGTTGCCGAAATGCTCGATGGCCGTGTGCCGATGCTGGCCGGAATCGGTCGTGGGGTGCGTGATGCCTGTGCGCTTGCAAAGGCCTCGGCAGAAGCCGGGGCAGAGGCGCTCATGATCCACCAGCCGCCGGACCCGTTTGTCGCCCCGCGTGGCGTGGTTGACTACATCAAACAAATTGCTGACGCGTCCGGTGGTCTGCCGATGATGCTCTATCTTCGCAACGATGCTATTGGCAC
>NZ_DBGS01000090.1:19947-36461 GCF_002295455.1 Thalassospira sp. UBA848
GGCAGAAGCCGGGGCAGAGGCGCTCATGATCCACCAGCCACCCGATCCGTTTGTCGCCCCGCGTGGTGTGGTTGACTACATCAAACAAATTGCTGACGCGTCCGGTGGTCTGCCGATGATGCTCTATCTTCGCAACGATGCTATTGGCACCAAAGCAATCGCTGATTTGTGCGCGGTCGAAGGTGTTGCCGGGGTTAAATGGGCAACCCCCAACCCGATGAAACTGGCCGAGGCGATCAACGCCTGTGACCCGGATATTGTTTGGGTCGGCGGATTGGCCGAAACATGGGCGCCGGCATTCTACGCCGTGGGCGCGCGCGGCTTTACATCAGGCCTGATTAATGTCTGGCCGGAACGTTCGATGGCCATTCACGCCGCCCTTGAGGCCAGCGACTACGCCACGGCACGCAAACTGATTTCCGAGATGAAGGCATTCGAGGATGTTCGGGCCGAGGAGATGAATGGCACGAACGTTACCGGCGTAAAGGCGGCACTCAAACTGCTGGGTGATGATTGTGGCGCAACCCGTCCGCCATCCGCCTGGCCGCTGACGGATGTGCAGCAGGAAAAATTGGCAAGCTTCATGAAGGGCAACGGGTTGATCGGCTAAGTCGAGGGGGTTGAGCAGCCCGTCCTAGAAGTAGGATGGATGACGTTCGCGGATGTCTTCGACGGTGGCAAGCGTGCCCATCAGATGTTCGCGGACAACCTCGCAGGCGGTATCGGCATCGCCCTTGTCAATCGCATCCAGGATGCGGCGATGGCAATCAAGGATGGATGCCGATTTTCCCGGGTCTGGCAGGTTGAGCTTGCGCAGGCGGTCGATGTGACCGGATCGTGCCTCGACCACGCCATAGAGTTGGGCAACGCCGGCTGCCTCATACAGCGCGTAATGGAAATCGCGATCAAGTTTGCCAAAGGTATCGAGATCGTTTGCGGTGCTGACCGCATTTTGCTGAGCAAGAATGGAGTGTGCTTTGACAGTCAGGGCAGGGTCTTTGGCATTTGCCAGACGGCGGGTGATTTCAAGCTCGACCGACAGGCGCAAGAACTGCGTTTCAAGCGCGTGTTCGACGTCAATGCGCGAAACTTCTGTCTTGGACTGCGGAAAGGTATCAACCAGACCTTCTTCCTCAAGCTTGAGCAAAGCATCACGAACCGGCGTCTGGCTGACACCATATGCTTCGGCAATTTCGATCCGCGATAGGTACTGGCCGGGCGCAAGTTCAAGATCAATGATGCGCTCACGCAAGGAATTATGGAGTTGCGTGCTGGCCGAACCCCGTTTGAGTTTGGGCAGGCGTTTCTTGGCAATCGGTGCATCTTTGAACAGGTTTTCGACCATGATGTTCCCGCAATTCATGTCTGGTCAGGCAATTTGTATACAGGCGTCTTGCCGGATATGCACTAATATATTACTATATCAAACAGTCAAAAGCGAATATCTTTCCGTGTTTGATGATGGCGGCGGAAACCCTCGGATGAGTGTGTTTGCGTCCAAGATCGGAGATCGCCTGTCTGATCGCCGCCCAACGCTGTCACGGTTACGTTTTACATTCCGAGGATAAGACAATGAGTAAGAAACAGCCTCAGGACCTGAGATCGGCACGCTGGTTTTCCCCCGATGATCTGCGTTCATTCGGACATCGGTCCCGGATGATGCAGCTTGGCTACTCCGAAGATGATTTTCGCGGAAAGCCAATCATCGGCATTCTCAATACCTGGTCGGAGCTCAACACCTGTCACGCCCATTTCAAAGAAAGGGTGGTTGATGTCAAACGCGGTGTCGCGCAGGCGGGCGGCTTTGCTGTCGAACTGCCATCCCTGTCGGTCGATGAGAGTTTCACCAAGCCGACCTCAATGCTTTATCGCAACCTGCTTGCCATGGAGACAGAGGAAAACATTCGCTGTCACCCGCTTGATGGTGTGGTCCTGATGGGGGGCTGTGACAAAACCACACCGGGTCTTGTCATGGGTGCGATTTCGGCTGGGGTGCCGATGATCTACCTGCCAGCCGGGCCCATGTTGCGCGGTAACTATGCCGGTAAAATCCTGGGGTCGGGCTCGGATGCCTGGAAATACTGGGATGAGCGGCGCGCTGGCAATATCAGTGACGAAGAATGGCTTGGCATTCAGGGCGGGATTGCCCGTTCTGCCGGGACCTGCATGACCATGGGCACCGCATCCACCATGACGGCCATTGCCGATTCCATGGGGCTGACCTTGCCCGGTGCGTCATCAATCCCGGCGGTCGATAGCGGCCATCAGCGCATGTCGGCTGATTGTGGACGTCGTATTGTCGAAATGGTCTGGGAAGACCTGACACCCGATCAAATCATCACCGACGCGTCCTGCCGAAATGCGGCCATTGTTGCCATGGCGACCGGTTGTTCGACCAATGCCGTGGTGCATCTGATTGCGATGGCCAAACGTGCTGGTGTGGGTCTTAAGCTTGAAGATCTCGACGAGCTTGGCCGCAACACGCCGCTGATTGCCAATGTCCGGCCATCGGGTAAGGATTACCTGATGGAGGACTTCTTCTATGCGGGCGGTTTGCGCGCCCTGATGAAACAGATGGAAGACCGCCTTGATACCAGTTGCGTTACCGTCACCGGCAAGACCCTTGGTGAAAACCTTGAGGGGGCGGAAGTTTACAATGACGATGTCATCCGTCCGCTTGATAACCCGGTCTACAAGGAAGGCTCCCTTGCTGTGCTCAAGGGCAACCTTTGCCCGACGGGTGCCGTGATCAAGCCTGCCGCCTGTGACCCCAAATTCCATGTGCATGAAGGACCGGCGCTGGTCTTTGACAGCTATCCGGAAATGAAAAAGGCCGTCGACGACGAGAACCTTGATATCACGCCGGATCACGTCATGGTTCTGCGCAATGCCGGTCCGCAAGGTGGTCCCGGCTTCCCGGAATGGGGCATGCTGCCGATCCCCAAGGCGCTGATCAAACAGGGCCATCGTGACATGCTCCGGATTTCCGATGCCCGCATGTCGGGCACGTCTTACGGCGCCTGTGTTTTGCATGTCAGCCCGGAAAGCTATATCGGTGGGCCACTCGCACTTCTGAGAAATGGCGATACGGTCCGCCTTGATCTGCCAAATCGCTCGCTTGATATGCTCGTGCCCGAAGAAGAGCTTGAAGCGCGGCGCAAGGCCCTGACACCGCCGGAGCCGCGGTTCGAACGTGGTTATGGCTATATGTTCTCGCGCCATGTGACCCAGGCCGATCAGGGCTGCGATTTTGACTTCCTTGAAACCGATTTCGGCAAAACTGCCGGCGAACCTGACATTTTCTAAGGACACCGACCATGACGGAATATGTATTGTCTGATGCCACGCGCGAAAAACTGATGCGCGCGTCCACTGCGTCTGTTGCAACCCAGCTTTACAAGCGGGGCCTGCGCAACCAGTTCATTCAGGGTGTCCGACCGGTGGCGCCGAAAAAGAAGAACATGGTCGGGCAGGCCTTTACGCTGCGCTACATCCCCGCACGTGAAGACCGTAACCCGATAGAGGTGTTCCGCAACGAAGACCATCCGCAACGTGTTGCGATTGAAACCTGCCCACCGGGCCATGTTCTGGTGATGGATGGTCGCAAGGATGCTTCTGCGGCATCGGCCGGGTCGATCCTTGTTACCCGACTTGCGGTGCGCGGTGGTGCCGGGATCGTGTCAGATGCCGGTTTCCGCGATGCCGAGGGGATCGGTGAACTTGACATGCCTGCCTACTATGCCGGCCCGTCAGCCCCGACCAACCTGACCAAGCATGAAGCGCTTGATATCAACGTTCCGATTGCCTGTGGTGATGTTGCCGTCTTCCCGGGTGATGTGCTTGTTGGCGATACGGACGGGGTCATGGTGATCCCCGCACATCTTGCAGACGAGATCGCCGAAGCCTGTGCAGGTATGGAAAGTTACGAGGCCTTTGTGATCGAACAGGTGGCCAATGGTGCGTCAATCATCGGACTTTATCCCTGCACCAAAGAAGAGAATCAGAAAAAGTATGAGGAATGGCTGGCAACTCGGTAAAGTCCCGGTTACCTTGACGGTAACGCAGCCATTTTTACCCCATCCATGAATTCCAGAGGATTGATTGAAATGTCTTATACCCTGACAGGAAAACATCTGATTGCCGGAGACTGGGTCGCTGGCGAGACGACCTTCCAGTCTGAACCTGCCCATGGTCCGGCCAATACCTTCCCGGTTGGAACGCCTGCGCTTGTTGATCAGGCTGCAAAGGCGGCTGAGGAAGCGTTTTGGACCTATGGTTATTCAAGCCGCGAAGAGCGCGCGAAACTCATCAATACCATTGCCGATGAAATTGATGCGCGCGGTGAAGAAATCACCGAAATCGGTACGCAGGAAACCGGCCTGCCCGAAGCCCGTCTTCAGGGCGAACGTGGCCGTACCGTTGGTCAGCTGCGCCTGTTTGCCAGCCACATCCTTGATGGCGAATATCTGGACCGTCGTTATGACGAAGCCCTTCCGGATCGTGCGCCGCTGCCGCGTCCTGACCTGCGTTTGATGCAGCGTCCGATTGGTCCGGTTGCTGTCTTTGGTGCGTCCAACTTCCCGCTGGCTTTCTCTGTCGCGGGGGGTGACACTGCATCGGCATTGGCTGCTGGTTGCCCGGTCGTGGTCAAAGGCCATTCCGCCCATCCGGGCACGGGCGAAATTGTCGCACAGGCAATTGACGCTGCCATCAAGAAATGCGGCGTTCATCCGGGCGTGTTCAGCCTGATTCAGGGTGGCAAGCGCGATGTTGGCCAAAGCCTGGTGCAGCACCCGCTGATCAAGGCGGTTGGCTTTACCGGTTCGCTTGGCGGTGGTCGTGCGCTTTACGATCTTTGTGCTGCCCGTCCTGAACCGATTCCGTTCTTTGGTGAACTCGGCTCCGTCAACCCGATGTTCCTGCTGCCGAATGCTGTTAAGGCGCGCGGTGCGGAAATCGGCAAAGGCTGGGCAGGTTCGCTTACCATGGGTGCCGGCCAGTTCTGCACCAACCCGGGGATCGCCGTTGTGATCGAAGGCCCGGATGCGGATGCATTTGTAGCGGCCGCCAAGGAAGGCCTGTCGGAAGTTGGCCCGCAGACCATGCTGACCGATGGCATGGCAGAAACCTATCGTTCCGGTGCAAAGCGTGTTGCCGCGACGTCAGGTGTCAAAGAGGTTCTGACCACATCGTGTGACCTGCGCAATGCAACACCGTATCTGTTCGAAACCACTGGTGAAAACTGGCTTGCCAACCATGAACTGGGCGAAGAGGTCTTTGGTCCGCTTGGTCTTGTTGTCCGGGTCAAGGATGTCGCAGAGATGCGCCAGATTGCAAAGTCACTTGAAGGTCAGCTGACCTGCACGCTGCATCTGGATGCCTCTGACGCAGAGGATGCCCGTTCGCTTCTGCCGATCCTTGAACACAAGGCTGGTCGTGTTCTGGCCAATGGCTTCCCGACCGGTGTCGAGGTATCTGACACCATGGTACATGGCGGTCCGTATCCGGCATCGACCAACTTCGGGGCAACCTCGGTCGGGACGATGGCAATCCGTCGCTTCCTGCGCCCGGTTTGCTATCAGAACATCCCGACGGATGTATTGCCAGCCGACATTGCCTGATCCTGGCAATAGGACGTTTGAAAACATCAAAGAAAAGCCGCCCAACCGGGCGGCTTTTTTTATTGGATGGCTGATTTAGTTGTGGGCTGTTCCTGCGGCCTGAAACATGTTCTCGTCATGTCTGAGCAGACTTTGGCCAATTGCCCCTTGCAGGGCAAGGTCCTTGTCCCAAGCCAGATGGGTAATTGTCGGCCCGCGACTGAGTTCCGGGACTTGTGCCTCTGCCAGGCCGCGCCGCAGTTCCGGTTCCATCATGTCAAAGGCGCGTGCGCCCGACCCGGTAATGAAGATTTGTTTTGGCCCTAACAGGGCAATCAGGTTAGCAATCCCGTAACCCAGAACCTTGCCGGCGTGGCGGAACAGCTCGGCCAAGCCTGCGTCACCGTTACGTGCGCGCGCAACCAGATCCATCATCTGATCTTCGCTGGGATGCAGGTTGTTGGCTTCGGGCAGGTCAATCAGGCCGCGGGCATCGCGCAGGATGGCGTAGTCCCCGATATAGGCCTCAAGACAGCCGCGTCGTCCGCAATTGCAAAGCGGGCCATCGGGCTGAAACTTGGTATGGCCAAACTCGGCGGCGGTGCCGAAATCGCCGTTATAAACGTTTCCGTTCAGCACAAGCCCCATGCCAATCCCGTAGCCCAGCATGATCACGGCAAAGTCACCGCCATCATGCAGGTTGGTGTTTTGCGAAATCGCGGTTGCGATACAGTTTGCGTCGTTGGACATCTGGACCGCGCCGCCATAACGCTCAGTCAAAGATCGAACCAGCGGAATGTGGCGATGGCGCAGGGCCGGTGACCAGATGATTTCGCCGCTATTGCTATCTGTCACACCCTGTACGGCAATGCTGATGCCTGCTGGTGGATGTTTGCAGAAGTCCTGATTGCGTTCAACAAAGCGATCAATCAGTGCAATCAGGGTTCTGGTGAGTTCCTCTGATCCCAGATCACGCGTATTGATGCTGTGTTCAATGCTGCGTTCGATCTCGCCCTTGAAGTTACCCAAAGCGATTTCGATCAGATTAATGGTGATTTTAACGCCGATGACACAAGCTGCATTCGGGACAAGATCAAGCAGGACCTTGGGACGGCCACGTGTATTGCCGTTTGTGTTGCCGTTGCCGCCTTCGCTTTCGCGGACCAATCCTTGCGCCATAAGGTCAGCTGTCAGGGAGGTCACCGTCGCCGGGCTCAATCCTGTTGCTGTGCCAATATCAATACGCGCAGCCGGGCCGTGCACCCGCAGATACCGCAAAATGGCGGTTTGGGATGGCTGGCGTGGGGTCTCGCTTTCTGTGCGGCGCATCATGAGGTCGGACTGTATCCTTTTGAAATTGACCCGATCAAAAACGTACTCGACCGGGTCAATATGGTCATTTCAGACACCGCTTTGGCAAGCGGATTGGTTGCCTGCATGGTCGATATTACAGTAATCCGCGACCTGCAAGGTTGTTCATCAAGGCACTGATCCCGAAATCCCAGGGTTTGATGGCATCTGATCGATCAACCTGATTGACCAGCTTGCCAAGGCTGGGGGTAGAGATGCTGACGAGGTCGCCCATCTCGTGGGTAAAGCCCTTGCCGGCCCCGCCACGGTCGTCGGTCGGTGCAAACATCGTCCCAAGAAACAGCATGAGACCGTCCGGATACTGGTGGTGTTTGCCAATCGCTTGTCCAACAAGGCTTTCCGGCGTTCGGCTGATCTGGCTCATCGAGCTGACCGCATCAAGGTGGTAGCCATCCGGCCCATCAACGGCCATGGCGATATCTGCCGACTTGACGGTTTCAAGGGTAAAGTGATCGTCAAACAGGCGGATGAACGGACCAATGGCGCAGGAGCCATTATTGTCTTTTGCCTTGCCAAGCAACAATGCCGAACGCCCTTCCACGTCACGCAGGTTGACATCATTGCCAAGGGTCGCGCCGACAATTTTACCAAGCGACGTTACCGTCAGAACCACTTCCGGTTCAGGGTTGTTCCAGTTTGAGATCGGATGCAAGCCGACATGCGCGCCATGTCCAACTGCGGACATGACCGGGGCTTTGGTAAAGATCTCGGCATCGGGTCCGATACCGACTTCAAGGTACTGCGACCAGGCACCTTTTTCGATCAGCACCTTTTTGATGTCGGCAGACTTTGCAGAGCCCGGCTCGATCTGTGACAGGTCATCGCCGATGATGCCGGTAATCTCGGTTCGGATCTGGTCAGCCTTGCTGGCGTCACCGCGTGCTTGTTCTTCGATGACGCGTTCCAGAAGGCTTGCGACAAATGTCACACCGCTGGCCTTGATCGCATGAAGATCGTTCGGTGCCAAAAGATGCGGGTTGTTTTCATCAGCATCCGGACGCGATTGATCAAGAATTTCGTCAAGCGACGCAACTGTTGGGAAGTTTGCGGCGTTTGAAAGACTTTCCAGCAGATCGTCTCGTTCCAAAATCTGGCTAATGGTCGGGCCAAGCTTGCTGATGTCGCGCAGCGTTTCCCCATCAAGAAGGACGGGCGTCGGACCTGCCACGCGTGGATCCCATATTCGACCAATCAGGACGGCTCGGTTGGCGTCATCAGGCAGGATATCGGAAGTATTTGTCGGAAAACCTTTGGTCATCTCGGTATCTCGCTTGCTTAGCTGTTGTTGGCGGCAGATTGTGCATCCGGGGCATTGGTTGCGCCCGGACCCGCCAGATGCAGAAGGTGTTCGGGCATCTTGCCCAAAATAATCATTCCAAGAACGTCGTCATGGGTGACGTCTTCGGTTCGAACGCTGCCGACGAGCTTCCCGTTCTTCATAACATGCAGTCGGTCCGAAAGGTCAAAGACATCATGAAGATCATGGCTAATCAACAAAATACCAAGACCATCACGTTTGAGCTGATCAATCAGTTCTCCGACCATCTTTGTTTCATGCACGCCAAGGGCGGCACACGGTTCATCCATGATCAGAACGCGGGCTTCGAACAGCAGTGCTCGTGCAATCGCCACGGATTGACGCTGCCCACCGGACAGCGCCGAGACGGGGGATGTGAACTTTTTGAAGTTCGGGTTCAATCGATGAAGGACTTCGCGTGCCTTGTGTTCCATGGCCGCATCATCAAGAAAACCGAACTTGTCGGTGATTTCACGGCCAAGAAACAGGTTCTGGGCAGCGTCAAGATTGTCGGCAAGCGCCAGGTTCTGATAGATCGTTTCGATATTGTTGTCGCGCGCATCGCGGGCTGTTTCGATCTTTGCTTCTTTGCCATCAACAACGATCTGGCCGCTATCAGCCTTGTAGGCACCGGACAGGATTTTGATCAGGGTCGATTTTCCTGCGCCGTTGTGGCCCAGAACGCCAACAACCTCGCCAGGATAAAGGTCAATGGAGACGCCATCGACTGCTTTGACACCACCAAAACTGATGTGGATGTCGCGCATTTCGACCAGTGGGTCGGTGGTCTGGTTTGTATCAGTCATTACGGGTCTCCTTACGCGCTGGGATCGCTGTAGCGGCGGTGGAAATACTTGTCGCTAAAGACCGCCAGAACAAGGACAAGGCCAATGACAATGCTTTGCAGCGAGGTATCAACACCCAGAAGCGCCATACCACTTTGCAGGCTTTGCATCACCAGCGCACCGATCAGTGCGCCATAGATCGTACCAAGTCCGCCAGCAAGGGATGTCCCGCCAATCACAACCGCAGCAATCACACGAAGTTCATCAAGTGTGCCCAGATCATTGCCTGCTGACTGCAAGCGTGCCGACGAGATGGCCGCGCTGATCGCACACAGAACACCCATCAACGCAAAGACAGCAACAGTCATGCGCTTGACATTGATGCCGGCAAGCTCGGCGGCTTGCGGGTTGCCGCCAATCGCAAAGACATACCGGCCAAAGCGCGTGCGCTTCACCACAATGGTCAACACAATTGCGACCAGAGCAACGATCAGAAGCGGGATTGGAATGCCATGAGAAATTTCAAGGTTTTCAGGTGTTACCGGAATGCCCTTGTTTTCAAGAAGGCGTTCTGCCGCGCGGGTGGGCAGGTGGTAGGCATTCAAGGTGGCAATGACGACCAGAACAAGACCGGCCTTGATGATGGTGTTGGTATATTCGGCCCAGATCGGTTTGACCGGAAATTCGAATGAAAGGCGACGACGGCGTTCCATGATTGCGGCATAGATGATCGCCAGGATCGCCAACAGAGCAACAATCCAGCTCCAGGTCGCGCCAATCGTTCCCTCGATGCCGCCACCCAGCAGGATAAAGTTTTGGTCAAGCGGTGCTACGGTGCGCCCCTGCGTGACCCACCATGCCGCCCCGCGCCAGACCAGAAGTCCGCCCAGCGTTACAATAAAGGCCGGGACACCAAGATAGCCGACTGCAACGCCTTGTATGCCGCCAATCATCGCACCGACTGCAATGCCGATTGCCAGTGTAAGCACCCAGGTCAAAGGATGGTTGTAATCAAAAAACTGTGGCAGGAAATCAGTCTGAACAACCCCCATGATCATGGCAAGAACGCCAAGAACAGCCCCAACTGACAGGTCGATATGGCGTGTGACAATGATCAGGACCATACCGCATGCCATTACAGCAACGGAGGCAGTCTGAACCGACAGATTAAAGATGTTGCGTGGGGTTATAAAACGCCCGCCAGAAGCAATATCAAAGCCGACCCAGATGATCAGCAGGACAACGGCGAGGCCGACCAGACGGCGGTCGACTTCCATTTTTGAAAGCAGTCGTGACATGAATAAGCTCGTAATACAGCGGGGCCGACATACAATATCTGCGCGATATGGGAAATGCAGTCGGCCCCGGGTTTAAGCAAGGTCAGAAGAAACAGGGATGCCTAGTTGCAGGCAGTAACCTTGCTATTGGTAACGCCCTGGCAAACAACGTCCTTGGAAACCCATCCGGCATCAATCACCAGGTCGAGCTTGTTCTGGGTAATTGCAACCGGATCAAGGAAGAACGATTTCATCGTTACACCATTCGGGCTTTGCCAGTCTTGCGTTCCACCAACATCGCCCAGTTTCGTGCCACCTGCCAGTTCGACGGCGATTTCAGCCGCGCGCTGACCAAGAAGGCGGGCGTCTTTCCAGACCGAAACAGTCTGGGTGCCAAGAGCAACACGGTTAAGTGCTGCATGGTCACCATCCTGACCTGATACCGGAATGCCCTGCATGCCCTGTGCTGACAAGGCCGCGACCACGCCACCGGCGGTGCCGTCATTCGAGGCCACCACTGCATCAACCTTGTTGTCTGCAGCCGTCAGGAACTGTTCCATGTTGCGCTGGGCGATCGCAGGCTGCCAGCTGTCGGTGTAAGCTTCGCCAACGACATTGATGTCGCCAGCGTCAATTGCCGCCTGAAGAACTTCAAGCTGACCTTCATGCAGAAGGTTCGCGTTCGGGTCGGTCGGTGCGCCTTTGATGAAGACATAGTTGCCCTTCGGCTGCTCAGCAAAAACAGCCTCGGCCTGAAGACGACCGACTTCCTTGTTGTTGAACGTAATGTAGTAGGCGTTCGGGTCTTCGATCAGGCGGTCATACCCGACAACCGGAATGCCTTCGTTAAGTGCAAGCTGGACTGCCGGACCAATCGAAGCGGAGTCTTGTGCCAGTACGATCAGTGCATCGGCACCGCGGGCAATCAGGCTTTCGATATCGGCAAGCTGTTTTGAAGGATTGCTCTGAGCATCAGCACTGATGTAATCGGCGCCAGCGGCATCAAGAGCGGCCTTGATGGCGGCTTCATCGGTTTTCCAGCGTTCTTCCTGGAAGTTCGACCAGCTGACGCCAACGGTCAGGTCAGCGGCAAAGGCATTTGCAGACAGAAGTACGGTTCCGGCCAACATGGCCGTCGATAGGAGTTTTTTCATCGGTTTCTTCCCTGAATGTGAGTGTCTTTAGATGACATTTATTTTTGTTGTCGAAAAAATGTTGACGTGAAGAATGCGTCCTGTCAAATATTTTTTAGTGAATAAATTAAAAACAGCGATTTTGGTGTATCAATCGATATTAAACCATAATCATTGGTTGAATTATGGCTGATATTGGATGGTGCGCTGCAGCATTTAATTCATTCACCTAAAATAATATGAAAAGTGACAGGGAACGTTATGACAGCGAGTTATCACGACATTGACGGCAAGTCCGTGCTTGTAACAGGCGGCGCATCCGGGATTGGCGCCTCTATCGTTCGTGCATTCTGTGCGCAAGGAGCGCGTGTCGGATTTTTCGATATTGATGATGCTGCTGCGCAAAAACTTATTGCAGCTATTCAGGACGAATACGGCGTAACCCCGGTCTACAAGTCTCTTGATTTACGGCAGCAATCCTCGATTTCCGAGGCGGTCCGTGAAATGTCGGTTGCAATCGGCCCGATAGAGGTTCTGGTAAATAATGCCGCGCGCGATGACCGCCACACACCGGAAGATATTGATCCGGAAAAATGGCGTGACGGACTTGATGTCAATTTGAATCATCATTTTTTCTGTGCTCAGGCTGTGGCGCCGGGCATGAAGGAAAAAGGGTCGGGCAGTATTATTAATTTCAGTTCCGTAAGTTATATGATGGGCTTGCCGGATCTCGTAACGTATGAGACTGCAAAGGCCGGAATCATCGGGCTTACCCGTGCCCTTGCGCGGGATTGGGGGGGACATGGCATCCGTGTTAACGCGGTGACGCCGGGATGCATCATTACGCAGCGCCAGCTTGATCTGTGGATTTCCCCTGCGGATGAGGAACGTATTCAGGAACAGCAATGCGTAAAGCGCCGATTGGTAGGAGATGATGTTGCGCAGATGGTGCTGTTTCTGGCATCAGATGTCTCATCAGCTTGTTCATCGCAGAACTTCATCGTTGATGGCGGCATCGTCTGATCGCCCGTTTTGACGGGTGTAAGCCCGAAGGCCACTGTTCGAACTTGGAAAAACAATATGTCGTCGCCCGCAAACCTGCCCAATACCCCGATCATCATTGATGAAAAAGCCAACCCGTATCGCGACTGCATTCAGGGATTGGCAAATCAACCGATCACAGTGGTCCGTCTGCTGCGTGATGCGGTGAATGAGAACCCGGTTGTTGGCCGTGATCGTGGTTTTGTCGTGCCCGAGATCAAGGACGTCGTCGGACGTCTGGTGGAAAACCGGCCGCGGATCGCAATCATCGGCGGTGCACCGGATCATCCGGCCCATCTTCTGGATCGTCCACAGGCATTGATGGCGGCAATTCGCATTTGGGAAATGGGGGGTGTTCCCTTCCTGTTTCATGTCCCGGTCATTTGTGATGGTACGGCGCAAAACAATATCGGACAAAGTTATTCACTGGCGTCGCGCAACCACACTGCGGCGGCAGTCAATATCACCTTTGAAGGTCACAGCTATCATGCGGCCTATGTGATTGCCGGGTGCGACAAGTCGCCTGCTGCGGTGGTTGCCGGTTTGGCTGCGGCCGATCATGCACGCGCCTGGCGTGGTGATCAGGCGCCGGTCTGGGCGGTGTTTGCGCCATCCCACGTTCTTAAGGGCGGTGAAATTCCCGATGGAACCCGGCGGTTGCTTGATCGTATTGCAGCGGACGCTGATGCAGCCGGACATGACGACCTTGGCGCGGATATCCGCGAAAACATGCGCTATATCCTGCAATGTACCTCTGACGAGGCTTTTGCCGGTTTGCTAGAACGTGCAAGGTTGCTTGGGATCATCGATGCAGCGCAAGAACGCAAGGTGCTTGATGAGCTTGCGACGGCGACTTGTGATTCAAAGGGCGGCATCTGTGCCTTTAACGGGACCGGAAATTCTTCGCGGACCATGCTGGCGGCCTTTGGTCTGACCCCGCCGGAACTGGAATTGCTGACCGATGTCCCGCCGTTCGAGGCCGTTGCAGCGGGCGTTGATGCCCTGTTCGGGGTTTTCAACAAGCCGGAATATGCCATCGGCAATTTGCTGAAGGCCAACTTCGCCAATTTTGTGCGCATTCACAACGCAACCGGTTCAAGCAGCAACATGCTTTTGCATTTGCCCTTCATGATGCGCTATGCCGGTTTCGATATCTCGATTGACGATTATCAGGATGTCCGCACCCAGACACCTGTGCCCGAGATTTTCGCCCACAGCCTGACGGAAAACCGCGATACCTTTGTTCTGGCGCAGCAAATGGCCGAAGGCAAAAACCGCGGCATGGAAAGCATCTATCGTGTGCTTGCCGATCTGGGGGTTGCGATGGACCTTGATGCGCCAACTGTTCTTGGCAAATCCTGGGCGGAACGGATCGCCGACCTTGAAAACCCGGTTGATCTATCTCTTGGTGATGCGTCGGTTATTCGTGCAACACCAGTCCGGCAGCGTTCAGGCGTTGATGTTCTTACGGGCAGCTTCTTTGAAAACTGTGCGGTCAAGACATCGGGCATGAGTGATCATTTGCTTTCGCACTTTGATGATCACGTATTCATCGTGCGCTATTACGAAAACGAGCACGTCTGCAATGCGGATTTTGCCTCGCCGGATTTGATTTCCCGACTGATTGAAACCGATGGCGTGGATGAAGATCTGATATCTGCCATCGTTCAGCGAAATGGTGGAAACCGTGTGGATATGGATGCGCCAAAGGACATGCTTGAACAGGGGCATCTGTCCTTTGCCTTTGTCATTGGCGGGCAGGGGCCAGAAGCATATGGCATGCCTGAAATGTTCTCTCCGTCCCAGAATCTGCGACACCATCGCATCCTTGAAGCATCATCAATGCTGATTACCGATGGCCGTTATTCCGGGGTGACCAAAGGGGCCTGCATCGGCCATATGGTGCCAGAGGCATTTACAGGCGGGGCGGTCGGCTATCTCAAAGATGGTGACGTGCTTCGCCTTGATTTGACCAGGTTGACACTTGACTGGCTGGAGCCCGAAGCCTTCAAAAAAGGTCAGGAACGAGCATCCGACCCGCGTGAAATCGCTGATCGCAAGCCGCTATTTGACGAACGGTTCAAGCGCATGGCAGATCGCCAGTGTGATATTGCGGCAAGCAATGTGCTTGACGGTATCGGGAATGCCGCGCGTGGCATCGTTCCCCGTGCTGTGGACCGGCGCGCAACCAAATCCTGGCGCTAAGCACCACGGCGTCTTGACGCAAGAACGGAAAACGCCCCGTGCCATGTCTGGCCGGGGCGTTTTCGTTTGAGCTGATCCTGGGACGCTTAGCCCATGCGTTCTGATGCATAGCTTCCCGGACTTGGCGGGAAAACAATTGTGCGGTTGCCGTTGATAAATGAACGGTGGTGGATATGCGCGTGGACGGCACGTGCCAGCACCTGGCTTTCAACATCACGGCCAATCGACACATAATCGGCAGAGTTCTGGGCGTGGGTGATGCGCGCAATGTCCTGCTCGATGATCGGGCCTTCATCAAGATCGGCGGTCACATAGTGTGCGGTCGCCCCAATCAGTTTGACCCCGCGCACATAGGCCTGACGATACGGGTTGGCACCCTTGAAACTTGGCAGGAAGGAATGATGAATGTTGATGATCTTGCCGCTCATCTTCTTGCACAGGCTGTCTGAAAGGACTTGCATGTAGCGTGCGAGAACGATCAGTTCGACATCGTAATCCGACACCAGATCAAGCAGCTTTTTCTCGGCTTCCGGCTTGTTATCCTTGGTCACCGGGATGTGGTGGAACGGGATGTCGTGATTAACCACCACCTTCTGATAATCAAGGTGGTTTGATACCACACCAACGATATCAATCGGCAGTGCGCCGATTTTCCAGCGGTAAAGCAGATCGTTCAGGCAGTGACCAAAGCGCGACACCATCAGAAGAACTTTCATCTTCTCGGAACTGTCGTGGATCTCATACGTCATGCCAAGTTCTGACGCCGGACCCTCAAAGCCTTTGGCCAGCGTTTCCTGATCAACGCCTTCTTCGCTTACGAAGGCGACCCGCATAAAGAACAGACCGGTTTCCTGGTCGTCAAACTGTGAGCTGTCGGTAATGTTGCAGCCATGTTCGGCCAAATAGGTCGAAATAGCAGCAACCACCCCGCGTTGAGAGTCGCAGGAAACGGTCAGGACGTAGCTTTTCATCGCGTTTGGCTTTCTCGTTTGCTGTAATCAAAATTGCCCGGCCCCGTCCATCGGGGAATAAGATGAGGCCGGGCAGAAGCATTAAATATCAAGTGTGTTCTCACGTTCCCAGCGGGAAAAGTGAGAAACATAAGAATTCCACTCGGTTTGTTTGAGCTTGAGGTAGGCACTCGAGAATTCCTTGCCCATCGCAAGTTGGAGATCTGTGTTTGATCCCATCTCGCGCAGGGCATCAAGCAGGTTCAGCGGCAAACGCGGCGCATCCTTGATCAGATGACCTTCTT
The DNA here is from genome assembly GCF_002295455.1 of Thalassospira sp. UBA848. NCBI lineage: Bacteria > Pseudomonadati > Pseudomonadota > Alphaproteobacteria > Rhodospirillales > Thalassospiraceae > Thalassospira > Thalassospira sp. UBA848. Next base: position 35,912 of record NZ_DBGS01000090.1, read on the forward strand.
GATACATGTCGATATCGTAATGCGGTCCCGGATCGGCATTGGTTGCCATGCCATCCAGACCCGCGGCAATGATTACGGCCTGCAGCAGATACGGGTTGGTCGCGCCATCAGGCAGGCGCAGTTCAAAACGGCCCGGTCCCGGCACACGCACCATGTGTGTGCGGTTGTTGCCCGTCCAGGTCACGGTGTTCGGGGCCCAGGTCGCACCGGACATGGTGCGCGGGGCGTTGATCCGCTTATAGGAATTGACCGTCGGGTTGGTGATCACCGCCATGGCAGAGGCATGCTTCATGATCCCGCCAAGGAAAGTCTTGCCCTTCGCTGACAGGCCAAATGGCATGTCGTCATCGGCAAAGGCATTGGCACCGTCATTGTCCCAGACCGAAACATGGCAATGGCAACCATTGCCGGTCAGGCCCGGGAAGGGCTTGGGCATGAAGGTTGCGCGAAGACCGTGTTTTTCGGCAATCGATTTGACCATGAACTTGAAAAAGGAATGTTTGTCGGCAGTTTTAAGTGCGTCATCAAATTCCCAGTTCATTTCAAACTG
>NZ_DBGS01000090.1:36804-50859 GCF_002295455.1 Thalassospira sp. UBA848
ATGACGTCATAGCGGCGCATGACAGCCTGCTGGTCGTAACAGGGCTTTTCCGCCGTATCGGCCGGGTCGGAAATTTCCGACCCATCGGTGGTGACAAGGAAGAATTCCGCCTCAACCCCGGTTTTGACATTCAGGCCAAGTTCTGCCGCCTTGGCGATCTGCGCTTTCAGAACGTTGCGCGGTGCCTGTTCGACCGGTGTGCCTTCCATGATGCAATCGGCGGCAACCCATGCGACTTCCGGTTTCCAGGGCAACTGGATGACAGAATCCGGATCAGGAATGGCGAACATGTCGGGGTGGGCCGGGCTCAGGTCAAGCCAGGTGGCGAAACCGGCAAAGCCCGCACCTTCTTCCTGCATGTCGGCAATTGCCTGGGTCGGGACAAGTTTGGCGCGCTGTCCGCCAAACAGATCGGTAAAGCTGATCATGAAGTATTTGATGCCGCGTTCCCGGGCAAAGGCTGATAGATCCTTGGTCATCGAAGTCCCCTGACGAATTTTATCAATATCCATCGGTTCCCCGGGCGCGCCAGAAGGCGCACCGGGTCCGGTGGTACGTTAACTGTTCTAGAATCCTCCCTGACCCGGAACCCAGTTGGTTCCGGCAAGCGGTACACCAGCCATGGCGGCCGCTTCGATATTCAGTGCGCAGAGATCCTCGGGTTCGAGGTTGTGCACATGATTTTTGCCGCAGGCGCGCGCAATTGTTTGCGCTTCAAGGGTCATGACCTTCAGATAGTTGGCCAGTCGCCGCCCGGCGGCAATCGGGTCAACCCGCTTCATCAGGTCGGCATCCTGTGTCGTGATGCCTGCGGGATCACGACCTTCATGCCAATCGTCATAGGCACCTGCGGTGGTGCCAAGTTCGTTATATTCTTCTTCCCATTTCGGGTCATTATCCCCAATCGCGACAAGGGCCGCAGTCCCGATGGAAACGGCATCTGCGCCAAGGGCAAGCGCCTTGGCAACATCGGCACCATTGCGGATTCCGCCCGAAACGATCAACTGTACTTTGCGGTGCATGCCCATGTCTTGCAATGCTTTTACCGCTGGGCGGATGCAGGCAAGGGTCGGCTGACCGACATGTTCGATAAAGACTTCCTGGGTTGCTGCCGTGCCGCCCTGCATACCATCAAGCACGATGACATCGGCACCGGCCTTGACCGCAAGGGCCACGTCATAATAGGGGCGTGCACCACCAACCTTGATGAAGATCGGTTTTTCCCAGTCGGTGATTTCGCGGATTTCCTGAATTTTGATTTCAAGATCATCCGGGCCGGTCCAGTCAGGATGACGGCAGGCGGATCGCTGATCGATGCCCATTGGCAGGTTGCGCATTTCAGCAACGCGGTCGGAGATCTTCTGACCCAGCAGCATACCGCCGCCGCCCGGTTTTGCGCCCTGACCAATGACAATTTCAATTGCATCAGCACGTTTCAGGTCGCGCGGGTTCATGCCATAGCGTGACGGCAGGTACTGATAAACAAGCTGGGTGGAATGGCCGCGCTCTTCCTCGGTCATGCCGCCATCGCCCGTGGTGGTCGAGGTGCCAGCAGCAGATGCGCCGCGTCCAAGCGCCTCCTTGGCCGGACCGGAGAGCGAACCAAAGCTCATGCCGGCAATCGTGATCGGAATTTTAAGTTCGATCGGTTTCTTGGCAAAACGGGTACCCAGCGTGACGGCGGTTTCGCATTTCTCGCGGTATCCTTCCAGCGGATAGCGCGACATGGATGCCCCAAGGAACAAAAGGTCGTCAAAATGCGGGACCTTGCGTTTGGCGCCACCACCACGGATGTCATAAATGCCGGTCGCGGCAGCACGGCGGATTTCCGAAAGGGTATAATCATCAAACGTTGCCGATTTACGCGGCGTCGTAACGGGATTTTTGTAGCTCATGTTCTGATCCTGTCTTTGGGCTGAAATGCGCAAGTTTGAAGTGCTGCGCAGCTTTCAGCGTGCCGCATCAATAGGCGTCGAAATTATCGACACTGAAGTTGTAAAGCGTTCTGGCCGAGCCATAGCGCGTGAATTCCTCGGGCTTCACATCCGTGATGCCTGCATCTGCAAGAAGCTTGGTCAGCAGGTCGATATGTTCGGCCCGCATTTCCTTTTTCTCGCAATCGGCACCAAGGCTTTTGACCGTGCCGCGCACAAAAAGGCGCGCTTCATAAAGCGAGTCACCCAGTGCATCACCCGCATCGCCCAGAACAACAAGGTTGCCCGATTGCGCCATGAAGGCCGACATATGGCCGATATTGCCTTTGACGACGATATCGACACCTTTCATCGAAATGCCGCAGCGTGAAGATGCATTGCCTTCGATCACCAGCAATCCGCCATGGGCGGTGGCCCCGGCATACTGGCTGGCATCGCCCTTGATCACGACTTTGCCCGACATCATGTTTTCCGCCACACCCGGACCGGCATTGCCTTTGACCGTGATGGTGGCCTGTTCGTTCATGCCCGCACAGTAATAGCCGACACTGCCGTCAATCGTGACATTGACGGGTGCGTCAATGCCAACGGCAACAGCATGCGAGCCACGCGGATTGGTGACTTCGAAATCCTCGTTCGCACCACTTTTATCAAGCGCATGAAGCGCCTGATTGAGCGCGCGCAGTTCGGTGGTTGCAAGATCAAACACTGGCATGTGTGTTCCTTCCTCAGTTGACCGCGATGTGTCAGCGGTCGGGTCGGCGCGCCATCGCAGCAGCCGACAGGGTTCGTGTTAATCAGTGTTCCCAGAAGTAAACGGTGGCCGGTTCCGGCTCCCACACCTTGGCGTCTTCAATGCCCGGCAGGTTGACCAGTGCGCGGTATTCGGACCCGAATGCGACATAGGCATCGGTTTCCGCCATCACGGCTGGTTTGCAGGCAATCGGATCGCGCACAACGCCAAAGCCCGATTTGGTGCCAACCACAAAGGTGAAGAAGCCATCAAGGTCATCAAGCGCACTGGTCAGTGCCTCTCCCAGGTTTTTGCCCTTGGCCATTTCACCGGTCAGATAGGCCGCTGCGACTTCTGAGTCATTCTGGGTTTCAAGGCGAATGCCTTCGCGGGTCAGTTCGCGGCGAAGGTTGTTGTGGTTTGACAGTGAACCATTATGCACCAGGCACTGGTCCGATCCGGTCGAGAAGGGGTGGGCACCAAGGGTGGTGACGGCACTTTCGGTCGCCATACGGGTGTGGCCAATGCCGTGGGTGCCGGTCATGTCGGAAATCTTGAAACGTTCAAGCACGTCCTTGGGCAGGCCGACTTCCTTGTAGATTTCCATCGCGCTCCCGGTTCCCATGATGCGGACATCCGGGCGCAGTTCTTCAAGGGCCGTCCGGGTTACATCAAGCTGGTCGCTTGAAACCGTTATGACGGCATGGGTGCTTTTGGGCAGGATTGATGCATTTGTGACCCCGGCCTTGCGCAGGTCTTCGGTCAGTCCGGCAAAATCTGTTTCCGGGGCCGGAGACTGAATCGTGAGTTTGACCAGATCATTCTGGTCCGCACCATAAATTGCGATGCCCGCGCTATCGGGACCACGGTCGGTCATGGTCACCAGCATTTCCGACAGCAAAGTGCCGAGTTGCGGTTCCAGACTTTTATCTTTGAGGAATAAACCAACAATGCCGCACATGGCAGGACAGTCTCCATTCTGTTTCTGAAATGGAGACTACCTGTTCGCGAATGCGGAATCAACTAGGAAGAATAAAAATTTCTTCTCAGTGAATTGATGTTTTCACCAGAGTGAATGCTTATCCACGGGCGGGATAGCAGATGATTGACAGGTAACGTATTGGAAATGATAGAAGTTCCTCTGGTCCGTGGCGGGCATCGGCATCAAAGAACAGGCTGTCGCCTTCTTTCATGTAGTAAAGCTGATCGCCATGGCGGTAGCGGACTTCACCCTCAAGCATATAGATGAGCTCCATGCCTTCATGTTGGAAGGCGGGGAAGCTGCTCGACTCCTCGGTCAGGGTCAGCAAATACGGCTCAACCACAACGCCGCTGGTGTTGTTATCGATATGACCCAGCAGGTTATATTCATGACCCGCGCGTGTGCCGCGGCGCTCGATCGCGATACCTTCACCGGCTTTGACAAAGACCGCATTGCGCGGTTCTTCATAGCGGCGGAAGAAATCAGTCAGAGGCACACCCAGCGCACTTGCCAGAGCCTGAAGCGATGTCAGGGATGGCGATGTCACACCGTTTTCGATCTTGGACAGCATCCCCATTGAAATGCCCGTTGCCGAGGCCAGGTCGGAAATCGTGATGCCCAGTTTCTTGCGCAGCGCACGGACCTCGTGACCGATGGCGATTTCCAGATTGTTTTCCTTTGGTTCGCGAAGCGCGTGCGGGTCCTGGGTGAGGGCGGCGGGTTTGCTCATGGAATCCATGCCTGATCCTTGATCGCTTTTGTCGGTGGTGTGCGGTGCTTGGTCTTTATTGGTGCTTGCCATTCTGGCTTGTCCTCCGTCACCGGTTTTTCCCGGTGCGGGTCCTGCTCGTTTCTGGTTTCCTCAAAACGGTCCGTTGATCGGGCCTGCTTTTATGGCGGTTGTATGAGGTCCGGACTTTTGCCATCCCGGATCGCTAATACGCCACTGCATGACTTACACTGGCAGGAAATATTTATCAACTACAGGGAAAATAAAAATCCCAATTCCCTATACCAATGGCGTTAGGCGAAGTTGTTGCGATGCCGCATAAAATAGCCTTGCAGGAATAAAATTTGAATAAAATGAAAGATAATTATTGCGTTCGCGAACAAGATGCCGCCAAAATATAGAACAAAATAAGCCAAAAATAGCGCGCTGATTGTGCGCGGAGGCAATCATATCAGGAGGCCATCATTATGACTGCGAGCTGGAGATTTTCAGCCCTTGCCGACCGGCATCGTGCGCTTGGTTCCAATCTTGAAGACTGGAGTGGGATGGGCACGGCCTGGACCTATGATAAGGACTGGGACGAGGAATATATCGCGATCCGTACCAAAGCCGGGATCATGGATGTTTCGGGCCTGAAAAAGGTTCATATCACCGGCCCGCACGCGTCCCACGTGATCGACTATGCCACCACGCGCAATGTCGAAAAAATCTATCCCGGCAAATCGGTCTATGCCTGCATGCTCAATGATCAGGGCAAGTTCACCGATGACTGCGTGATCTATCGCATGGGTCCGAATTCATGGATGGTGGTTCATGGATCGGGCACCGGCCACGAAGAACTGACCAAGGCCGCGATGGGCCGTGATGTATCGGTTCGTTTTGATGACAACCTGCATGATTTGTCACTGCAAGGACCGCTTGCGGTGGATTATCTGGCCGAATATGTTCCAGGCATTCGCGATCTGCCCTATTTCCATCACACGCAGACCCAGTTGTTTGGCGCGCCTGTGATGATTTCACGTACCGGTTACACCGGCGAACGTGGTTACGAGATTTTCTGCCGCGCACAGGATGCCGGGATGATCTGGGACCGCATCGTTGCCGAGGGCAACGATATGGGCATTATCCCGACCCGCTTTACCACGCTTGATATGCTGCGTGTTGAAAGCTACCTGCTGTTTTATCCCTATGATAACTCGCAGATGTACCCGTTCGAAAATGAAGGTCCGGGCGATACCCTGTGGGAGCTTGGTCTTGATTTCACCGTCAGCCCGGGCAAGACCGGTTTCCGCGGTGCCGAGGAACATTACCGCCTGAAAGGCAAGGAGCGCTTCAAGATCTTTGGCATTCTGTTTGATGGCAAGGAAGTCCCGGCCGAAGGGGCCGAGGTGTTCAAGGACGGGGCCAAGGTCGGCGTTGTGACCTGTGCGATGTATTCACCGCTCAAGGACCAGACCATGGCCATTGCCCGTCTGGCGGTGGATTGCGCCGAACAGGGTGTGCGTCTTGAAGTAACCGGTGAAAAAGGCATGCTCGGCGGAATGGCCCATACCATGCCATTTGATGACCCCAAAAAATTGAAAAGAACAGCCAAGGGTTAAGGTCGGTGACCGGGGGCTGTCAGAGGCCCCCGGATCAACCGCCTTGATCCTTGTGGTTTCTGACAGAATGGGACCCGCTACCATGTCTGAGAGTTTGATAGAAGAAAGCATTATCTCCCGCCCGACCTATGGCGCTTTAAAAATCGTGCCCGGTCTGGCGCATTATTTTCTGGCCGATGCATCCGGTGCCGAATGTGTCATTCGGGTCGTGCAGGAATTGCCCCGCGACATGATGGAAAAGGTACATATCCTGTATGTACCGACCCCGGGCGAAACTGCGCTTATCACGTCACTTTATGCGCTTGGCGCCAACCGGTTCGAACATTTCCCGACCATTGACGACGCCGTCGCCAAGCTTGGTGAATGGCTGTCAGACGCCAAGATGGGCAGCCAGCTTTATCTTGCCGGGACCGAGGGCCTTGTTGGGCAGGGCGTTGCCAAGGGTGAGGAATGCGGCCTCGATCATACAGCGGTGCAGTGTGAGCATCGCGGCAGTCTGGCACGTCGTGTCCAGTGTGTTCATTGCAAAACCATGATCGAGGACGTCACCACCCAGCCGGTCAAATGCCCGTCTTGCGATTTGCTTCTGCTCGTGCGTGATCATTATTCCCGTCGACTGGCGGCGTTTCAGGGGGTCTGCATCAATGCCGAAGACCCGTCTGAAGAAATCGAGATCAAGGAGGTGTTCAAATGAGTGCATCTGATCATTTGATTCCGGTTGTCGTCAGCAATGTGGTCGAGGTCAACCCGATCATTAAACGGTTCGAATTCAAGCACGTGAATGGCGATGAATTGCCCGCCTTTTCGGGCGGGGCGCATATCGTTGTCGAGATGCTTGATGATGGCACCAAACGCAAAAATCCCTATTCGTTGATGAGTTCCCCGTTCGAGCGTGACCAGTATGCGATTTCGGTACGTCGCGACGATACCGGGCGTGGCGGATCGAAATTCATGCATGAACAGGTCACACCCGGTACGCAGATGAAAATCTCTGCCCCGGTCAATCTGTTCGCGCTCGACTTGCGCGCCAGAAAGCATCTGATGATTGCGGGGGGCATCGGCATCACGCCGTTCATCGCACAGATGACGCAGGCCGATAAACTTGGCGTGCCGTTTGAGCTGCACTATGCCGCGCGTTCAGCATCTCAGGCCGCCTATATGGACAGCCTTGCAGATCGTTTTGGCGATCATGTGTCGTGCTATTGCGATGATCAGGGCGAAAGCGTTGATTTCGAAACCCTTCTATCCAGTCAGCCATTGGGCACGCATGTCTATGTTTGCGGCCCAAAGGGCATGATCGAACGGGTGGTTGAAACCGCCACAAGTCTTGGTTGGCCTGCAGCACACGTTCATTTCGAACACTTCCTGGCCCCACCGGTTGGCGAGCCCTTTGAAGTGCATCTGGCCAAGGCCGGGATTGATATCACTGTGGGTGCGGAGCAAAGCCTGCTTGAAGCTGTTGAGGCATCGGGAACCCCGATCAATTGCATGTGCCGGGGCGGGGCGTGTGGTCAATGCGAAACGGCTGTCGTCGCCTGTGACGGCGAGATCATGCACAACGACCATTGGCTTGATGAAGAACAGCGCGCAGCCAAGCAGCGGATCATGCCGTGTGTTTCGCGGTTCCGTGGCAAACGCCTTGAACTTGATCTGTAAAGGGGATTTCAGCCATGACAATCCAGTTTAAAGACGAAACCTTTCGCGGTGATTTCACCTACGCCAACAGCCCGTCAAACATTCCGCGTTTTCCGTTTCCGTTCCCGGAAGACGAATATATGTATTCCACCAATATCGAACCGCATCATGCTGCGCGTGCCGGCAGTCCGTTTGAAAATGCGTTCGATGTTGATGAACATTACGTCGCGGAAATGAAGGACCGCGCCCTTGTTCTGGCCGAAGATCCCGGTCGGTGTCAGGCCCTGCCGCATATGGAAACCGCCGGGTGGGATTTCCTTGAACTCGTGATGGTGTCCAAGGCGCGCGATTATCCTGATCTGTTCAAACTGACCATGGATGGTGATCGCTGGCACTGGATCAACAAGCCACTTCAGATCGACGATACCTTTACCTTTGGCGACAGTTCGACACTGCCCTGCCACCCGATGGAATATATCGGACGTCAGGTACAAGGCGATCACGCTATCCTTGATCAACGCGATGGCAATCTTTGGATGGATGCCGGGATCATCACGGCACAGGCCGACTGGTCGCTTGATTTCGACATTGGCATGAATTTCTTTGAATGGCATGCGCCTGTCCCGCTTGCCCACGAACTGGGTGTGTTCCAGCGTGCGCTGAAATTCCTTCTGACCCTGCCACAAGGCCAGCCATCGCGGCGCCTGAACTGGACGCTGACGGTTAATCCGCGTCTGGATACCAGCCCGGAAAACTATCCCAAATGGGGGCCCGACAAACTGACAGTGACGCCCGAGAATATCGGCGAAAAGATCCATCTGCGCGTGGAGCTTCAGACGTTTTGGCGTCTGCCGCGCTCCAACGCGATCCTGTTTCCCATTCGCACTTATCTGATGGCGATGAACGAAGTGGTGACCCAGCCGAAATGGGGGCGTCGCCTGCATCGTGTGATGCGTGATCTTCGGCCTGAACTTGTCGATTACAAGGGGCTGTCACGCTACCACCCGATCCTGGTCGAATGGCTTTCACAATTTGACGACGGCGCGCCGACGTCACCGGGGATTTTCCCCGACTAGGGCTTTGACCCTGAAAAACGAACCGGCACAAAGCCGGACGGAGGAAACGAATAACGCTTTTATTGGGGAATTAAGGCTATGACACTTCGTGTTGCGATTATTGGCGCCGGTCCGTCGGGCATGGCGCAGATGCGTGCATTTCAATCTGCTGCCGCCAAAGGGGCCGAAATCCCCGAAATAGTGTGTTTTGAACGTCAGGAAGACTGGGGTGGCTTGTGGAATTACACTTGGCGCACCGGTCTTGATGAATATGGCGAACCGATCCACGGGTCGATGTATCGCTATTTGTGGTCAAACGGCCCAAAGGAATGCCTTGAATTTGCCGACTACACGTTTGAGGAACATTTTGGCAAACCCATCGCATCCTATCCGCCGCGCGCGGTGATTTGGGATTACATCAAAGGGCGCGTTGAAAAGGCCAATGTCCGGCCATGGGTGCGTTTCAGAACACCGGTCCGCACCGTTGAGTTTGACGAGGAAAGCCAAACCTTTTTGGTGACGGCTCATGATCTGAAAAATGATGTGGTTTCGACCGAGGAGTTTGATCATGTGATTGTTGCCAATGGTCATTTTTCGACCCCGAATGTGCCGGAATTTCCCGGTTTTGATACCTTTGGCGGGCGTGTTCTGCACGCCCATGATTTCCGCGATGCGCTGGAATTCAAGGACAAGGATATCCTGATCATCGGCACGTCCTATTCTGCCGAGGATATCGGATCGCAATGTTACAAGTATGGCTGTAAATCCGTCACGGTCAGTCACCGGACCAATCCGATCGGTTTTGACTGGCCTGATAACTGGGCCGAGGTGCCGCTTCTGACCAAGGTTGATGGCAATACCGCCTATTTCAAGGATGGCTCATCGCGCGATGTCGATGCGATCATTCTGTGCACCGGCTATCAGCATTACTTCCCGTTCCTGACCGATGATCTGCGCCTTAAGACCGATAACCGTCTGTGGCCGCTGGGGCTTTATAAAGGTGTCGTCTGGGAAGAAAATCCGAAGATGATGTATCTTGGCATGCAAGACCAGTTCTATACCTTCAACATGTTTGACGCGCAGGCATGGTTCGCCCGCGATGTCATCATGGGGCGCATTCCCTTGCCATCGAAGGATGAGATGAAGGCCGACAGTAAAGCCTGGCGGGATCGCGAGGAAGGCCTGAAAGACGATCATGACATGATCTGGTTCCAGGGGGATTACACCGCCCATCTGATCGAAATGACGGACTATCCGATGTTCGACATCGAAGGGGTAAACAAGACCTTCGAGGAGTGGGAGCATGACAAGGCCGACGACATCATGGGCTATCGCAACAAGTCCTATCGGTCCCTGATGACGGGCAATATGTCACCGGCCCATCACACGCCTTGGCTGGACGAGCTTGATGACAGCCTTGAAGCCTATTTGCAGATCGAAAAGAAAACGGCTGCCGAATAGGCAGCCGTATTGCGAGACCTTTAAAGAAGCGGGTGGAAGCCCGCCGTCTCCCTTAATCAAACTCGCAGTCACCCCCGCAGCCGTTATGGCGGCGGGGTTTCTTTTCGGGCCTGGATGCCACAGTCCCTAGGACCGTGGCTTTTCCTTTTTCGGGTCGTAATGCGGAAATGCCGTGATGGTGGCGGGCAGGCGAACCATATGGCCGTCCAGCTTGCCAATCTCGACCTCTGTCCCGATATCGGCATGTGCAATGTCGACCCGGGCAAGGGCGATGTTTTTGCCAAGAATGGGCGATCGGACGGCACTGGTAATTACGCCAATTTGGGCGCGCCCGATATGCACGCAATCACCATGCCCCACCGTGACATTGCCATCAATCTCGATCCCGACCAGTTTGTGTGACGGATGTTCCTTGCGCCGGATCAGGGCATCGCGCCCGATAAAGTCATCTTCCTTGGACTTCAGCGGCACGGTAAAGCCGATCCCGGCTTCAAACGGGTCGGTCTGATCGGAGAATTCATAATCGGCAAAGATCAGGCCCGCCTCAATACGGACCATATCAAGGGCGGCCAGCCCCATCGGCGTCAGCCCGTGTGGTTTGCCCGCGTCCCTGACGGCGTCAAAGACGGTGGTGGCATCCTTGGGATGGCACCAAACTTCGTAGCCCAGTTCGCCGGTATAGCCGGTGCGCGATACCACGACGGGTGCGCCTTTGGCATCCCCGATCCGGCCAATGGTGAATTTGAACCAGTCGACTTCATCAAGCTTGGGCTGATGCGGGGGTGTCCAGATCACTTCGCGGAGGATCTCACGGCTTTTGGGACCCTGAACGGCGATGTTGTGCATCTGATCGGTTGATGAGCGGATCAGGACCTGCAGGCCAAGTTTTTCGGCCTGTTCACGCAGCCACACGCCACTATAGTCATCACCGCAAATCCAGCGGAAGTTATCCTGCCCCAGACGCAGCAGCGTACCATCATCAATCATGCCGCCATGCGGATAACACATCGCGGAATAGACAACCTGTCCGATACCAAGCTTTTTGACATTACGCGTCAGGCAATATTGCATCAGCGTTTCGCTGTCCGGGCCGGTGATTTCAAACTTGCGCAACGCAGACAGATCAATCACCACCGCCTTTTCACGGCAAGCATAATATTCTTCGATCATGCCGTGGCCGGTATATTCATGCGCGAGCCAGAAGCCCTTATATTCGACGAAATTGCGGGTCAGTTCACTCAGACGCGGGTGGAAGGCAGTTTCTTTGGTCATTTTTGCTTCGGCCTCTGCAGTCGGGCGCCAGGCAACGGCATGGGTGAATTTTTCTTTGCTGTCATAGCTTCGGATATGGATGTCGGTCGGTTTCCACCCATTGGCGGCCGATGTGTCATCCGGGCAGGCTGACGAAACACAGACAAGGTCCGTCATTGCGCGCAGCAACACATAATCGCCCGGACGCGACCAGGGCTGATCGGCATACATCACGCCGTGATCATCGATACCGGTGTTGAAAAAGAAGTTGATCGCCATCCAGCCGGGGCGCGGATCAACGCCATGTTGGGCAAGGGCTGCGTTGAAGTTGTCCGTGCAGTTCACATGGCCGGGGTAGCCGATATCATCGTAATATTTCGCCGCACAGGCCATGGCAAATGCGTCATGACGTCCGCAGGTGTCCTGAACGACTTCGACCAGCGGGTCCATATCCTGATCAAAGTACTTGCCGTGCAGACCCGGCATTGGATAGGCGTGGCCCATCAATGTGCGTGTGGTGGTCACATCCAGTGGGTTCTGTATGCTGCGGTCAAGTTTGCGCGCATCAAAGCACTGAAAATCTGTGCATTGCCGCCCATCGACGTCCAGAATCTGGATATAGTCGCCGGCCTTGATTTCATAGGCCTCGGCGGTCGAGGAATGAACACGCAAATCTACCACCGGATCGGTCAGCGGATCGGGCAGCGCAAAGCTGTTGGTATCAGAATGATGGGCGCGTTTGACCAGTGCGGTGATCGGCGTTGCGGTGTTGTGCGCGTCAATCTGCATCAGTGGCGCAGGCGTGGCAATGATGACAAAGCCATCCAGATGCACGGTCATTTCTACTGTGTCACCCGGCGGGCTGCCATTTCCAAACAGCCGTTGCGCACGACAGTCTTCAAGGCGGATGTCACGACGGCGCAGCGTTTGGGCAAAGCGGCCAAGGCTGTTATCAAACGGCGCGTTCAGCAGCTCCATCAATCCTTGCGGCGCGCCGTAGGGCATTTGATCAAAAATACCAGGGCAGGGTTTGCCGGCTGTGGTCAGGCCCACCAATTCAACGGTTTGCATGCCTTCGCAGTTTCGAAGACCAAGTTGATCGCCCTCGCGCACGGAAATCATGATCGCACCGCGTCCGGGAATTTCATAGCGTTCGCGGTTGCGCGCCATGGCGGTTCGTCCTGCATTGATGATGCGACTGGGACGCGCGGCGCGGACTGAATGAGGATAGGTTTCCGGCGGACGGGTGAGATCGATCATTATGGCCTCGTACGGTGAATGATCTGAAAGCGACGGGAAGTCAGATGGCCCGAAGAACCGGACCGGGAGTCGGCCTGTTTCCCCTGTTGGCATGCCGATCAGGCGTGCCTGAATTCTTCTTGGATATTTCGTCTGTTGCAGAAAGGCAGAGAGGCCAGTTTTGATACTGGCCTCTCGCTGTGTCGGTTGAGCGAAGCAGCACCTTAAGGTTCAGGGCAGAATGGTCCTGCTTCACGTCAATCAGATTACATGTCTTTGTAGGCTTTGCTCTCGTGACGGGCCATCGAAGCGATGGTCCATACGCACACACCGATACCAACCAGCGTGAAGAGAACAAGCAGTGCTGGCTTGTCTGCGAAGGTGAAGTAAGCTTCTGCACCTTCCCAGGTTGTAAGCGGAGCTGTATTCATTTTTCAGTTTCCTTGTGTCGAAAAATTCAGATCGCGATTACTCGGCCGGGGTCGGCGAAGTCGGATCGTTGGTGAACGCTGCCGGAACAGAGCTTTCCGGATATGCGCTTGCCGGAACTTCAGCCTTGTCGAGGCCAGCCAGCTCTGCGTTTTCAGAAACGCGCAGCAGACCAACAACCTTCAGAACCAGGGACAGAACGTAACCCGGTGCGAAGCCAAGGATCATGAAGACGACAGCACTTGAAAGCTGACCAACAAACGAGATCTCCGGACCGGCAACGTTCGGGTAACCCGACGCAAAGATACCGGCCATCACAAGGCCCCAGACACCGCCAAAGCCGTGAACGGCAACAGCACCAACGGCATCGTCGATTTTGAATTTCTCGACCAGGATGTCGTTGAGTTTCGGCATGACACAACCGCCGCCGAAGCTGACAAGGAAGGCAAGACCCGGATAGTAAAGGTCAAGTGCTGGTGCAGAAGAGATCACACCGATCAGGGCACCGGACATCATCCAGAACGGATCGCGGGTGACCAGATACGCACCGATCATGCCGCCTGCAACGCCCATCAGGGTGTTGAATGCGAATGCCGACAGGGTTGCCGGGGTGTTGTAAATGGTCATCCAGGTGTCGCCGGTATAGATGATGCAGCCGCCAAGGAAGCCGAAGAAGCCCATAACGATAAGCATCAGGCCAATCAGCGACATCGGCATGTTGTGACCGTCGATGTTGTTGACCGAACCATCGGCATTGAAGCGACCGATACGCGGACCAAGGTTGATCAGAACACCAAGGGTAAAGAAGCCAGCCACGGTGTGAACGGCACCCGCCGCGCCAACGTCATGCAGGCCCCACTCGGTGGTGAGCCAGCCATCCGGGTGCCAGCCCCAGGATGCGCCAAGGATCCAGACAACCGAGCCCAGAAAGATCGCAAGGATCGTGAAGCCGGAAATACGGATACGTTCGATCACCGAACCCGACATGATCGAGGCGGTGGTTGC
>NZ_DBGS01000090.1:51222-65158 GCF_002295455.1 Thalassospira sp. UBA848
CCCATATATTCGCTCCAGGGCAGGCCTGCCTCGGAACCGTCGGAAATCGTGAAGCCTGTCGGAAACGCAAGATAGATCCACCAACCTACATAATAGAAGGTCGGGACCAGGAATGCGAAAGCGATCAGGTTTTTCATGCCGGATGCCAGCGCATTCTTCGCGCGCGATGCACCCATTTCATACGCAAGGAAGCCTGCGTGGATGGCAAGCATCAGTGCAGTACACCACCAATAGAATACTTCGGAATTGATGGTCGTTGCCATGCTGAGCGATGCTTCAAGGCTGTCCAGCCTTGCCATCAACTCTGGTACGGATTGTTCCATTTTAGTCTCTCCATCACATAATGCCCCCCGATGGACATTCCTTTTATTAAAAATCAATTCCTTCTAGTGAACAAGTTATAATGTGTTTTTTGTTGTGCGATGCAATAAAATTAATAAAAACAATACATTATAAAAACACTAAATTGAATTCTAAGGAATTTGCGTAAAAAATAGACGTCAGAATTGTCTGCATATCAAATATGCAGACTCGTGGCGTTATGCCGATTCTGTCGGAATTGGGCGTGGGAAATGCGCCCGTCGGTTGGATAGGGCGTCGGGGATCCGCGCGGCGTCAGTGACGGCGTGCTTCGCTTGGTTTCACACCATAAACTGCCTTGTAGCTGCGCGAAAAATGGCTGCTGTTGGAAAAGCCGGTGGCAAAGGCGATTTCGGAAATGGTCAGGACACTTTGCGTCAGAAGCTTGTGTGCGTGTTCAAGGCGAACCTGTCGATAGGTTTCCAGAAACGACTTGCCCAGATGCTGATCAAACAGCCGATCAAGCTGGCGGGTCGAAAGCCTTGCAAACCGCGCCATCTCGTCACGGGTTTTCGGGTCCTCGATGGTGGTTTCCATCTTTTCAAGAACCCGAAGCAATCCCGGATGATGCAGGTTATAGCGTTCGGCAAGCGATGCGCGCTGCGACCCGCCTGATTGCCCAACCTGGGTGTGCAGATACCAGTCGGAAACGCGGGTGGCAAAATCCGATCCAAGATTTTCGGCGATCATGGCATGCATCATGTCCAGCGGGGCCACCCCGCCACCACACGTGATACGATCAGCGTCAATGACAAAGCGGGCGCGTTCGGGTTCCAGATCGGGAAACGCTTCGATCAGGGCGGGGGCATGTTCCCAATGGATGGTAAACAGTCGCTGACCCAGAAGCCCGGCAGCGGCCAGAACATAAGCCCCGCTTGAAATGCCCCCCATGCGCACGCCCCACAATGCCAGTTTCCGCAAACTGCCCAGCATGCCCGGTGCTTGCCATTGCGACGGATGCCCGCCAGCACAGACAAAAAGGGTGTGCAGGCTGGTCGGGGCTTGGGAAAGCGGGGTCGTCGGGACCATCGTGCCGGAAGAGGACAGAACATTCCCGCCTGTCGCAGAATAATTCAGAACCTTGTAGATCGGCTGACCGGCCAGAAGGTTGGCTGCGCGCAAGGGCTCAATCGCCGAGGCATAGGACATCAAGGCAAAGTCGGGCAGAAGCATAAACCCGATATGCTGCGTCGCCGGAACCGGTTTGGCGCCAGATTGTCCGGCGCGCGCTGCAGGCATCGCCTTCGATTGGGTTTCCGCTGTCATGATGGCCTTTGTCCCGACAATAATATGCTGATGTCGCATTTGTGTTATTCAATGTCTTTATAAGACAAGCTGCAATTCCCGTCTCTGTCAAGATTGATTGGTCCTGACCGCACATAACCGATGCGGGCAACAGCGAAAGATCGATGATGCGTTATTCAGCCCTGTCATTGCTTGGCAATGCGTTTTCCAAGAACAAGAACTGGAAGCCGGCATGGCGCAATCCGGATCCGAAATCGCATTACGATGTGATCATCATCGGCGGTGGCGGGCATGGATTGGCAACCGCCTATTACCTTTCCAAGGTGTTTGGCGTGCGCAATGTTGCCGTGCTTGAAAAGGGCTATCTTGGATCGGGGAATATCGGGCGGAATACGACGATCATTCGATCCAACTACCTGCTTGAAGGCAACAACCCGTTCTACGAATTTTCGATGAAGCTGTGGGAAGGCCTTGAGCAGGATTTCAATTTCAACGCCATGGTGTCCCAGCGCGGTGTGATCAATCTGTTCCATTCCGATGCCCAGCGCGATGCCTACACGCGGCGTGGCAATGCCATGCGCCTGCATGGGGTGGATGCGGAACTTCTTGACCGTGATCAGCTGCGCGAAAAACTGCCATTTCTGGATTATGAGAATGCCCGTTTCCCGATCATGGGTGGCCTGATGCAGGCGCGCGGCGGCACGGTGCGTCATGACGCCGTTGCGTGGGGCTTCGCGCGCGGGGCCGATCAGAACGGCGTTGATATCATCCAGAATTGCGAAGTCACCGGCATTGACCGCGATGGCGATCAAGTCACCGGGGTTCAAACCACACGCGGTGCGATCACGTGCAACAAGCTCGCCATGGCGGTGGCAGGCAGTTCAAGCCATGTTGCCAAGATGGTCGATATGCGCCTGCCGATTGAAAGCCACGCCTTGCAGGCCTTTGTGTCCGAAGGATTGAAACCGTTCATCGATACCGTGGTCACATTTGGTGCGGGGCATTTCTATGTGTCGCAATCAGACAAGGGCGGGCTGGTGTTTGGCGGGGATATCGAAGGGTATAATTCCTACGCTCAGCGCGGAAACCTTGCGTGCGTGGAACATGTGGCCGAGGCCGGTATGGCGATGATCCCCGCACTTTCGCGGGTGCGTATCCTGCGCAGTTGGGGCGGGATCATGGATATGAGCATGGATGGATCGCCGATCATGGATCGCACCCATCTTGGCAATCTCTATTTCAATGGTGGCTGGTGCTATGGCGGGTTCAAGGCCACCCCGGCGTCGGGCTATTGCTTTGCCCATTTGCTGGCGACCGATACGCCGCATGAAACTGCAACCGCGTTTCGGATGGACCGCTTTGCACGCGGGTATCTACTGGACGAAAAGGGCGTTGGCGCCCAGGCCAACCTGCATTGAGGAAGTTTGGAAATGAGTAGTCTTGTCAAATGTCCTCATTGCGGCCTGCGCCCACGTGAGGAATTCACGATCCGCGGCGAAGTCACCACCCCGCGCCCAAGTGCTGGTGCCGATGAAGCCGTCTGGTTTGATCATGTTTACCTGCGCGACAACCCGCGCGGCGAACACCGCGAATACTGGCATCATTCCGGCGGGTGTCGGCGCTGGCTGGTTCTAAGCCGCAATACCGTGACCCATGAAACGTCAAAGGTGGTTGATGCAAGTACCCTCAAAACGGAGGCCAGGGCATGACCAGTTTCCGGATTGATGGCGGTACGCTGATTGACCGCAGTGATGTGCGACGCTTCACCTTTAACGGCGAGGCGCTGAGTGGCTTTGGCGGGGATACGGTTGCATCAAGCCTTTTGGCCAATGGCCGGCAGCTGGTTGGCCGTAGTTTCAAATATCACCGGCCACGCGGCATCCTGACCGCCGGGGCGGCGGAACCCAATGCCCTTCTGACCATCGGGCGTGACGGGCGGCGTGATCCCAATACCCGTGCGACCATGGCAGAACTGTTTGACGGACTTGAAGCGCGATCGCAGAACTGCTGGCCGAATGTCAAATTTGATATCGGAGCGGCCAACGGTTTGCTTGGGCCGCTTTTAGGTGCCGGGTTCTATTACAAGACATTCATGTGGCCGGCGGCCTTCTGGGAAAAGGTTTATGAGCCACTGATCCGCAAGGCCGCAGGTCTGGGACGGGCAAGCTATGATCCCGACCCCGGCTGTTACGAAAAATGCTGGGCGCATTGTGATCTTTTGGTGATCGGTGCGGGGCCGGCTGGGCTTGCTGCTGCCCTGACGGCCGGGCGGGCAGGCGCACGCGTGATCATTGCTGATGAAGGGGCGCAACTTGGCGGTGGTTTCCTGGCTGAGGGAAGCCCGGTGGGTGGTAAACCAGCCGATGCAGTGCTTGCCGATATCATTGGTGAATTGCACGCGCTTCCCAATGTCGAGATCAAAAAACGCACCACGGTTTTTGCTGCCTATGATGATCAGGTATTTGGCGCAGTCGAACGGGTGCAGAAGCATCTGCCAGAGAACGAGATCAACCCGCACCGTGCGATGGAACGTCTTTGGCGCATCGTCGCGCGCCAAGTGGTGCTGGCGACCGGGGCGGAAGAGCGTCCGATTGTGTTTGGTGGCAATGATCGGCCCGGTGTGATGATGGCCGGGGCCATGCGCACCTATTTGAATGCCTATGGTGTGGCACCGGGCAAACGGGTGGCGTTGTTTGCCAATAACAGTCAGGCCTATCAGACCGCGGTGGATCTTGAGGCGCGTGGTATCGAGGTTGCCGCGATCATTGATCCGCGCACCTGCCCGAACATCAACTACGCGGGCAAGGCGCGCCTGATTGCCGGTGCGATGGTACGTGATACAGCAGGTCGCAGGGCGATCAAGTCGATCACGGTGCGCCATGATGACGGTCGTGACGAGGTGATTGCGGTTGATGCCCTTGGCGTATCAGGCGGGTACAGCCCGATTGTGCATCTGGCCTGCCATCGCGGAGGCAAACCTGTCTGGTCGGACGCGCATGTCGGTTTCATGCCGCCGGAAAACACCGACGGCATGACGCCCTGCGGGGCGGTTGCCGGAAAAGCCGGTGTTGCTGCCTGTTTTGCAGCCGGTGGCGTTGCCGCCGTCAAGGCGTTGGCGGAACTGGGTGTGATGGGCGAGGCCGCATCACTTCCGGGGGTCGAGCAGACCGAGCAAAAAGTCGATCACATCCAGCCGGTCTGGCGGGTGGCATCAAGCAAGGGCAAGGCGTTTGTTGACTTCCAGAATGACGTCGCGGCGTCTGACATTACCCTTGCCATGCGCGAAGGCTATGATCATGTCGAGCTTGCCAAGCGCTACACCACCAATGGCATGGCAACGGATCAGGGCAAAACATCGAATGTGAATGCCATTGGCATCCTGGCCGAGAACAAGGGTGTTTCGCCCGGCGAAATCGGCACAACAACCTTCCGCCCGTTTTACACGCCGGTATCGTTTGGTGCGCTGGTCGGGACGTCCAAGGGAATGGATTTTCAGCCGGTGCGCAAATCACCGCTGCATGGTTGGGCAGAGCGCAATGGTGCAAAGTTCGTTGAAACCGGGCTGTGGTATCGGTCAAGCTGGTTCCCCAAGGATGGCGACGCCTTTTGGCGTGATAGCGTGGATCGTGAAGTCAATACCGTGCGAACCAAGGTCGGTATCTGTGATGTGTCCACCCTTGGCAAGATCGAGATTTTTGGCGCTGATGCGGCAGAGTTCCTGAACCGGGTTTATTGCAATGCCTTCCTGAAGCTGCCGGTGGGCAAGGCGCGCTATGGTATCATGCTGCGCGAGGATGGCTTTGTGTATGATGACGGCACGACAAGTTGTCTTGGCGAGAATCATTACTTCATGACGACGACGACGGCCCTTGCCGCCGGGGTTTTGACCCATCTGGAATTCTGTGCACAGGTGCTGTGGCCGGAGTTGGATGTCCGTCTGGCTTCAGTTACCGATCAATGGGCGCAGATGGCGGTCGCTGGGCCCAAATCACGAGATGTTCTGTCCAAAATCATTGATGATGATATCTCGAACGAGGCCTTCCCGTTCCTGGCGGCGCGCGAGGTATCGATGTTTGGTGGGCGCCTGAAGGGGCGGTTGTTCCGAATTTCGTTCTCGGGCGAGCTCGCCTATGAAATCGCGGTGCCTGCCGGATATGGCGAGAGCGTTGCTGATGCCGTTATGATGGCGGGCGAAGAATTCGGCATTGCGCCATATGGCACCGAGGCCCTTGGCGTGATGCGGATCGAAAAGGGCCATGTCACGCACGCGGAAATCAACGGCACGGTCACACCTGCCGATCTGGGCATGGGCAAGATGGTGTCAGCCAAGAAGGATGACTTTATCGGCCGGGTGATGAACCTGCGTGAAGGGCTGGTCGATCCATCACGCCCGTCGCTTGTCGGGATCAAGCCGAAATCGCCGTCTGACAAGTTCGCCACCGGATCGCACATTCTTAATCCCGGTGACGATGTCAGCCTTGCCAATGATCAGGGCTATGTCACCTCGATGTGTCATTCACCGACATTGGGGCATGCGGTTGGTTTGGCGCTGGTTAAAAACGGCCCCAAACGTCACGGCGAGGAAGTTGTTATCTGGAATGGTCTGGCCGGAACGACTGTCACCGGCATCCTGTGTGATCCTGCCTTCGTTGATCCGGAAAATGAGAAACTTCATGCATGAATATCCATTAGAAAACCGTTTCGCATTCCCGTCCAATGACGCGGCAGGCGCGGGGGCATCGATCAACCTTGCCCCGATCAGGGACGGTTTTGTCTTTCATGTTCTGGGCGATGCCAACAGCAATGAAGTCGACCTGAAGCAGGCACTTGTAAAAATTGCCCCGGAACTTGGCACCGACCTGCGAAGCCCGTCACCAAATCAATGGTTCTGGGTTGGTGGCGCTGATGTATCGGATAGTCGGCTTGCCGAAATTCAGGCCGAAATCCCTGAACAGTTCGTTCTGGCCGATCAGACGCATGGGCGATTACGCATGGTGCTTTCCGGCGCATCATCGCGGAGCGTTTTGGCCAAGGGCACCATGGTCGATCTGTCGCCAGAGATGTTTGCAATTGGTCAGTCGACCATGACCGAGATCGGGCATATCGGCGCAATGATCACCCGTACTGCGGATGACAGTTTCGAACTTATTGTTTTGCGCAGCTTTGCGAGCACCCTGTGGGATGAATTGCAACATATGGCCGCAGAGTTCCGCCACCCTTGAATGGACATCGCGGGGTGTGTTCGTTCATCGGCGTTTCAGTTCAAACAAAACACGGTAGGGGCGGAGCATTTAAGTGCTCCGCCCGTTTGTGGCGTGATCAATTTGTTTGCGCGCGGTCAGGCGTGCGCTTTTGATTCCATCGCAGATTCCTGACGTAGTCGGGAGATCGCGATGAAATGGAAGCCAAGAAAAATCGGGACGAAAAACGCCGGGAACATTGCAAGCGGATAGGCATTGATGATGTTTGGTGCATCCAGTGCATAAAGATGGGCAAATCCCGGTGACGTAATAATCCCAAACAGGACAGCAAAGAAGAAATCGGCGATCCCGATGAAGATCGCGCGTGCCAGAAGGGATCTTGCATTCGGTTCCCCTTTGGCAAGTGCCCGACTTGCTTGCCATCCGGCAATCCCGGCAAGAATGTCCCCCAGTCCCGCAGGCAAAGCAAACAGTGCTGGAATATCCCCGACGATCCATCCGATCAGAAACAGCCCACCCATGATGCGCGGGATTTGAAACGCGGCGATTGCACTCAGGGATGTGGCTTCGGTGATGCGTCTGCCAAGCGGTGTCAGCCAGGCAAGGCCCCAGTTCAGGGTCGCGCCGCCGAACAGAAACATCAGGACATAGGGCGGGTCGCCAATTTCGGCGGGGACATTGAAAACCCCCGACCGAGAGAACGGGAGGGCAACAGCAAACCACGCCCCAAGGATAACTGCAGAGGCAGTCACAAATACAGCGATTTGATTGGCTGTCAGGGAAGCGCGAAATGCACCCATGCTGGCAATCGCGACAGCAAGAAGTGGAATGCCGATCCCGAATGCATGCACATAGAACTCATAAAAACCGAACATGGTTTTGGTAACTCCGTTTTGTTGTGGTGCATGCCAGCAAATTATTCCGAAGGTCAGAAACCGTTGCGCGCTGTCTGTCTTGGTGCCGCAACGGTTACGTTTGCTATCACGCGCCATTATAGATGATGATTGTCATCTTTATATTTAGATGATATACGAAATCTATAATGTCAATCCCGAATTTGAGAGTTCCCTATGCCGCGTGTTTCCGAAGCGGAAAAAAAGAAATCCCGCAAACGCATTCTTGATGCGGCCGCACGCCTTATCCGCGAGAACGGTGTTGAAGCAACCAGTGTGGCAGATGTCATGACTGCAGCCGGGATGACTCATGGCGGGTTCTATCGCCATTTCGCCAACAAGGACGAGCTGGTTCGCGCCGCGTTTCTGGAAGCGGTCGACAGATCGGTCGGGGCAATGGACGTTCCTGAAACCGAAGGCGTTCGGGAAGAGGCGCGTAAAAGGTATGTCGCGACATACCTGTCACAGGAGCATGTTAAAAGCAGGGGGACAGGCTGTCCGATTGCCGCACTGGGTGCGGAGCTTGGACGTGGCGATGGTGCGGCAAAGAAAGAGGCCGCAGCCAGCGTCGATCGGGTTGCGGCATTGCTTGCGGATGGGGATGACAAGCAGGAAGGATACGAAAAACTTGCCTTACTTGTCGGTACAATAACCCTGGCCCGGCTAGTCGATGATGTCGTAACGCGCGAATTGATCCTTGATGCCGGTGCCACGGCATTCAAACGATCTACTTCATAAAGTACCGGGATAAAGTACCGGCCAAAAAGTCGGATTTTCGCGCGTTCGGTTACTTGACCAATACAGCCAGAAGCTTGTCGAGGAACACTTCGCAACGGCCCAGTTGGTCAAGTTCGATGAACTCGTCTGGTTTATGGGCCTGTTCGATACTGCCCGGACCGCAAACCACGGTGGGGATATCGCCAAGGGCGGAAAACACACCGGCCTCTGTGCCGAAGCTGACCTTGCCTGTGGTGTTTGCTCCGGTCAGCGCCATGACGAGTTTGGTGACTTCCTCGTCATCGCCGGTGGCAAGGCCCGGCATATCGGAAATCACTTCGATCTCGATGCCAACATCTGGATAGATCTCGCGCATTTCGGGCTGCAGGGTATTTTCGACGTAATCGTAAATCTCTGCCTTCAGGGATTCGCGATCATCATTGGGCAGATTGCGGAATTCGAAATCGACAAAGCAATTCTGCGGAATGATGTTGAGCTGTGTGCCGCCCTTGATCACGCCGGTGTGGAAGGTGGTGTGGTTTGGCTCGAATTCATCATCATGCGGCCCTTCTTCACGGCACTTGCGACCAAGCTTGCGCAGGAAGACGACAAATTCTGATGCAAATTCAACCGCATTGACGCCTTCGGCGGGCAATGACGAATGCCCAGAACGACCCGTGAAATGGGCACGGGCTGAAAACTTGCCCTTGTGCTGGGTAATGACCTTCATCTCGGTCGGTTCACCAACAATACACATGGCCGGTTTGTGCGGCAGATTGTTGATCGCCTCGACCAGGCTGGGCACACCAAGGCAGCCGACTTCCTCGTCATAGGTGAAAGCCAGATGGATCGGTACACGAAGGTCGGCATTCTTGAAGGCTTCCGCCTTGGTCAGCAGGCAGGCCAGAAAACCCTTCATGTCACAGGCACCACGGCCATAAAGCTTCTCGTCGCGGATATCAATCTCGTACGGGTCGGATGCCCAGTTCTGGCCTTCGGTCGGGACCACATCACTATGGCCTGACAGGATCACGCCGCCGTCCACTTTTGGGCCGATGGTGGCATAAAGATTGGCCTTGGTCTCAGACGGGTCGCGAACCACCAGCGTGTCATAGCCCAACCCGTCAAGGAATGCCTTTACCTCGTCAATCAGCGCCAGATTTGGCGTCATGCTGACGGACTGGTGGCGGATCAGGTTGCGGCACCATTCAATGGTATCGTTCGACGGGGCAAGCGGAGCGGAGGTCATTCGACGAATTGTTCCTTGAGAATACGTTCTTCAAGATTGTGTTCTGGATCAAATAGCAATTTGATCTTCATGCTGCGGTCTTCGCGGATTTTCACGCTGGAGACATCGCGCACCTCGGTATAGTCGGCAACGGCCGAAACCGGGCGCTTTTCGGGGTTCTCGATCTGGAAGACGACTTCTGCACCATGGGGCAAAAGCGCGCCGCGCCAGCGCCTGGGGCGAAACGGGCTGATCGGGGTCAGGGCCAAAAGACCACTTCCCATCGGCAGGATCGGACCATGTGCCGACAGGTTATAGGCCGTGCTGCCCGCAGGTGTGCACACAAGCGCACCGTCGCAAACCAGTTCTGCCAAACGTTCAACGCCATCGACCTTGATGCGAAGTTTGGCGGCCTGACGGGTTTCACGCAGAAGCGACACTTCGTTGATCGCAAGCGCACACAAGCTTTCGCCCGATACAGTATGTGCCTCCATCTGAAGGGGGTGGAGTTCGACTGTTTGGGCCTCTGCAATGCGGTCGGTCAGATCCATTTCCCGGAATTCATTCATCAGGAAGCCGACCGTGCCCCGGTTCATGCCGTAAATCGGAACCTTGCGCCCCATATAGCGGTGCAGGGTTTCAAGCATGAACCCGTCACCACCAAGGGCTACAATCACATCGGCCTTGTCGGGGGCAATGTGGCCGTATCGGTGTTTTAGCCGGTACATCGCATCCTGTGCGATTTTGGTGTCGGCTGCAACGAAGGCGATGGAATCAAGCTGCATTTGCGATCCGAAGGACGATTGGGGCTCGGCCCGAAAGGGCATGGGCAAACAATAGAGTACGCTTTGATCTGAATTGCAAGGGGCTGCGTGACGATCACCCCTATACTGAGGTCTCGATTGGACTGCTGTGTTATTGACGTCACGAAAAAAACAGTGGAACGTGACAGATACGGGTTCCTATCCCCGGTTCAAAACAAAACAGTACGGCTCAATGTCCAAAGAACCATTCAGTTTCTCTGCTGCCCTTTCTCGAATTTCGCGTCCCGATGAAAATCCCGACGACGATGTTCTGGAAGTCGGCGAAAGCATGGAACTGGACGGTTCGTCTGAAACGGCACTGGTGCCAAAACGGGTGCGCAATCCGGATGCCACCCGTCAGAAGCTTCTTGACGCGGCCTTTGGTGAAATCCGCCGGGCGGGGTTCGGGGGCGCTTCCATCAGCAACATCCTTGAACAAAGCGGCTGTACGAAAGGTGCGCTGTATCATCACTTTTCGGGCAAGGCCAAACTGGTTAACGCCGTGATCGAGGAATGCCTGCCGGGATATGTGGATGACGTCTGGCTGAGTGACCTTGAAGGGGCTGATGATATCCTGCCGGTTCTGATGGGGCAGGTGGATCGGCTGGGTGGTGAAAATGCCCCTGACATGCTGGCAGGCGGATGCCCGTTGGCGCGCTTGGCATCGGGGGCAGGTGAGCTTGATGAAAACCTGCGCAAGCGTATCGATGGTGTTTATCGTTATTGGCGGCGCGGATTGGCATCGCACATCGGCAAGGCCCAGTTCAACAAGACCGTGCGCACCGATATCGAACCATCAGCCGTGGCGGAATTTATCATTGCCTCATTGCACGGCTTCCTGACACGGCCGCCCGCCTTGCGCAATCTGGAAACCCAGGATTCCTTTGCACGCGAATTTGCCCGTTATTTGAATAACCTGCGTCCCTAGGCGTTGAATCGGGCCGGAGGCTGTCCCAGTACGGAAAGTGTTGATACATTAATACAAATATTATGTGTTGTACTGAGTCTATTGACATTTCGTTGTGACGAATTAGGTATGATGCACAAAATCAAGATGAATTGATCATTGGAGAAAGCCCCATGCGTTCCCTTATTCTTTCTGCCGTCGCGGCGGTCACTTTTGTCTTTGCCGGAAGTGCTGCGCAGGCCGAACGCCTTACCGAAAAGCCGTTGGTTGATGCCAACTGGGTCGAGGAAAATATCGATAACCCGTCACTGGTTGTTGTTGATATCCGGTCCATGACCAAGGATGGCAATCCTTATGATGCCGGGCATATTCCCGGTGCGGTGTATGCGCCCTACGGGAAATTTGGCTGGCGTGCAAAAGTCGACAATGTGGTTGGTATGCTGCCGCCGGTTGATGTGATTTCCAAACGCATCGGTGCGCTGGGTATCGACAATGACAAGCAGGTCGTTGTTGTCCCCGCCGGTCAAAACAGCTCCGACTTTGGCTCTGCCACCCGTGTATACTGGACCTTCAAGGTTCTGGGACATGATGCGGTGACCATTCTTGATGGTGGTCAGCGCGCATGGCTTGCAGCAGGCAAGGCCGTTTCGACCGACCCGGTTTCACCGCGTGCCGTGGCGTTTAATGCTGATTTCCGCCCCGAACTTCTTGCAACGGCTGATGATGTTGCCAAGGCGCGGGCAAACGGTGTTGAGCTTGTGGATGCCCGCCCGGTTTCACAGTTCACCGGTCAGGCAAAAAGTGGCGTGGTAGCCCGCCCCGGTGCCGTTCCGGGTGCAAAAAACATCCCGCAGTCGCAGTTCTATAGCGATCAGGACGGTGCCTTTGTTGCCGCTGACGTGATTGAAAACCTTGTTGCGGATGCCGGTGTTTCCAAGGATGCCAAGGAAATCACCTATTGCAACACTGGTCATTGGGCCTCGGTCGCGTGGTTCGGTCTTTCCGAAGTGATGGGCAACAAGAACACGGCCATGTATGATGGCTCCATGACCGAATGGGCGGCGGATCCGAACCGTGAAATGGTTATCCCGGAATAACCGGATAACCTATACGGCTTCCACCAAGCCGCGAACATTCTGGACGGAACCGGGCAGCCGGTTCCGTTTTCATTTAGATATCTGATTTCAGGTTATTGAGCCTCACCATGTCTGAAACGACCCTAAAAGCAAATCCGGTGTCCCCGGGTTTCACATTTGACAAGGGACCGGCCGCCATCACCGCCGTCCTGTTTGTCATTGTCGGCATTGCGATTTCGCAGGCCGTCGATCTGAAACAGGCTGTTCTTTATGGCCTTGGTGGATTGCTGGGGATTGCACTTTATCATGCATCCTTCGGTTTCACCGGCGGCTGGCGACGGTTTTCCGTTGAAAAGCGCGGCCATGCGTTGCGTGCGCAGCTTTTGATGATCGGCGTTGCGGCTGCGGCCTTCATTCCGATGCTTTCGCTTGGCAGTCCGCTGGGCGGATCGGTCGTTGGTGCGGTTGCGCCTGTTGGTATGTCAGTTCTGATCGGGGCGTTTCTGTTTGGTCTTGGCATGCAGCTTGGCGGTGGTTGTGGCTCTGGCACGCTGTTTACGGTTGGCGGTGGCAGTGCCCGCATGCTGGTCACACTTGTCTTCTTTATTGTTGGTGCTGTCATCGGCACGGCCCATTTGCCAATGTGGCTGGAACTGCCATCCTTGCCGCCGATGAGCCTCGGGCGCGAATACGGTATTGGCGGTGGTCTTGCGGTGACCTTTGGTGGTCTCGCACTGGTGGCTCTGTTGACGGTTATTGTTGAGAAGCGTGCCCATGGCGGGCTTGAAGTGGTGTCAACCGCGCCGCGTGAAGGTCTGGCACGCTTCATTCACGGCCCGTGGCCGATGATCTGGACCGGCGTGCTTCTGGCCGGGCTGAATGTCGCGACGCTTTTGATTGCCGGTCATCCGTGGTCGATCACCTTTGGCTTTGGCCTTTGGGGGGCAAAGATCGCACAGGTGATGGGGATTCCGGTTGAGACCTGGGAATTCTGGAACTGGGGTGGTCCGGCGCGTGCGCTTGGCAACTCGGTCCTGCAAGACAACACATCAGTGATGAATTTCGGCATCGTGATCGGGGCTGCCTTTGCCGCGGCGCTGGCAGGTAAATTCGCACCAAAGGTATCTGTGCCTGTAGCATCCCTTTTGGCAGCGGCCATTGGCGGGCTTCTGATGGGCTATGGTGCGCGTTTGGCATTTGGCTGCAATATCGGCGCGTTCTTTAGCGGGATCGCCTCGGGCAGTGTGCATGGCTGGCTTTGGTTTGCCCTGGCCTTTGCCGGTAGCTGGCTTGGCATTGCACTGCGTCCTGTCTTTGGAATGGATGGTTTCCGGAAATGAGCGAGAAAAACACACTTCTGTTTGGCGCGGTGTTCCTTGCGGCAACCGGTGCCGTTGCGCTTGATCACTACAGCCACACCGCAAACATCCCGGCCGTTGCCAATCCGGCCCCGGCCAAACTTCCGGCAGCGGGCAGTAACCCGTGCGCTGCCAATCCTTGTGCCGC
>NZ_DBGS01000090.1:65472-100341 GCF_002295455.1 Thalassospira sp. UBA848
TGTGCCGCGAACCCATGTGCAGCAAACCCGTGTTCAGCCAACCCATGCGGGGCTGGCTATAACCCGTGCGGTGCGAATCCATGCGATGCGGCCTATAATCCTTGTGCGGCAAGCCCGTGTGGTGCCAATCCGTGCGCAGCCTACAACCCGTGTGCGGCAGGAAACCCTTGCAGTCCTTCCAGTCCGTGCGGTGGCTTTAACCCCTGTGGTGTGCGATCGGTTAACCCTTGCGCTGCTGCACCATGCAGCGCCAACCCCTGCGCCGCATTCAATCCGTGCGGCGCTTCCAACCCATGTGCGGTAGGAAATCCGTGTGCCGGTTATAACCCGTGTGCTGCCTCGCCTTGTGCCGCGTCTCCGTGTGCACCAGCGGCAAGTAACCCATGTGCTGCCAGCAATCCGTGTGCAGCCTATAATCCGTGTGGGGCAGGGAACCCGTGTGCGGCGTATTGAATTTTTTCTTCCCCAACCCTTTGTGAATACCTATGATTTCTCGGGGGTTGGGGAGAAAACGCTTGGCGACTAAAAAGTGGACGAATGAAGAAAGGTATGCAGCTTTGAAGCTGTATTTCGAACTTGAGTTCGGCCAATTTCATTCGAAAAACAAAAACGTTATTCAACTCGCTGAGGTTCTCGACCGAACGCCAGGTTCGGTTGCGATGAAGCTATGCAATTTCGCAAGCTTGGATCCTACGCTAGAGCGCGCAGGGTTGAAGAATGCAAGTGCAGCAGATCGTGAGTTAATGTCACGTTTTCATAACCAGCCTGCGCGGGTTATTGATGAGATTGAAAGAGCAATTGATCGCATTGATAGTCAGTTCGATAAATTGCACGCGGTGACTGCTCATGATCAGAGCCAAAACGGTTTCAGCGACGCTGACACTGATTTCAATGTCCTTGGTCGGAAAACCAGCACCGTGCGCGTCCGAGAAGAAAGATTAAATCAAGGCTTTTTCAGGCGCGCCGTGCTGTCTGGTTATCGCTTCCAATGTTGCGTGTGTAAGACCAAACTTGTTCGGTTGTTAGAGGCTGCTCACATCAAACCGCACAATGAAGACGAGACTTACCGGTTGCGTCCTGACAATGGTCTTGCTCTGTGCAGAAACCATCACAAAGCATTTGACGAGGGTTATTGGACGCTTGGAGTTGATTTAACCATCGAACTCGATACGCGGCTGCATAGAATGGCTAAGCACGACTCTACTATTGCAGATTTATTCCTCTCGCATGAGGGGTATAAAATAACAGAACCCTTCAGATACTTGCCTTCAAAAGAGATGATTGATTGGCACCGGGAAAATACGTTCGCGAAGCTCGAACCGACCTTCGGTAGATAGGAAATGTCATTCTGCTGGGCGAAGCCTTAGTGCCCTGCTGTAGCGCAAATGTGCCATGCCGTTGTGCGTAAAACGCGGGGCTGTCAAAAATAAGCTGTTTGACAAGGGGATAAAACTCTGCGCATGGTGAGGTCGATATTTGATCGCTCCAGAAGCGTAGAGGGAATTAAAAGACCCTACTGTCGAGTGATTGACCTAAGAACGCATTGAGGTGTCCAGCTACGCGGATGCTTCCAGAACTGCAAGGCGCAGACCTGATTACTTTATTTTTCCGGGACATTTCCCAGCTGTCTGCAGCCTCTAATCCACGAGTTATCATTATTTGACCCAGTTTTCCGAACTCGGCCTGGCCGAGCCGGTCCTGCGCGCGCTTGCTCAAGAAGGCTATGACGCGCCGACCCCGATCCAAGAACAGTCGATCCCTTCGCTTCTTGAAGGCAAAGACCTGCTTGGGATCGCCCAGACCGGTACCGGCAAGACGGCAGCGTTTGCGCTGCCTATCCTTGACCGTCTTTCCAAATCCGAGACCCGCACGCCCAAAGGGGCATGCCGTGTGCTTGTTCTTGCGCCAACGCGTGAGCTTGCCGCCCAGATTGGCGACAGCTTCCGTGCCTATGGCCGCTTTTTGAATGTGCGCACCGCTGTCGTTGTTGGTGGCGTTGCCCCGGGTCCGCAGATCAAGGCAATTAACCCCGGTGTCGAGGTTCTTGTCGCGACACCTGGTCGTTTGCTCGACCATGTTGATAGCGGCAAGCTGAGCCTTAAACATGTTGAAGTGGTTGTGCTTGATGAAGCCGATCACATGCTTGATCTAGGCTTCTTGCCGCCGATCAAGCGTATCATCAAGATGTTGCCGCGCGACCGTCAGAACCTGTTCTTCTCGGCCACCATGCCAGGACAGATCGGTCAGCTTGCCGGTGATATGCTGTCTGACCCGGTCAAGGTGTCGGTAACCCCGGTTGCCACCACCCAGGAACGTGTCGAACAGTCGGTTTACCTGATCGAACGGACCCGCAAGCGTCAGCTTCTGGCAGAGCTTCTTGATAATCCGGTTTTCAAACGTACCCTCGTCTTTACCCGCACCAAGCGCGGGGCGGATCGTGTGGCACGCCATCTGGAAGCCAACAAAATCAGTGCGGCTGCCATTCACGGCAATAAAAGCCAGAACCAGCGTGAACGTGCGCTTAATGCCTTTAAGGACGGTCAGATCGGTGTGCTTGTTGCAACCGATATCGCCGCCCGCGGTATTGATGTTGATAGCGTGAGCCACGTTGTAAACTTCGAACTTCCGAACGTTCCGGAAAGCTATGTGCACCGTATCGGTCGTACCGCCCGCGGCGGTGCAAGTGGTACCGCCATCGCCTTTTGTGATGACGAGGAACGTGGTCTTCTGCGCGATATCGAAAAAACCACCCGTCAATCGATCCCCGTAATTGATCGCCGTGATGCCAAGGCCGCGGCCGAGCAGGAAGCACAGTCCGAGATCGCACGCGAAGCCAACAAGGGTCGCCGCAGTAATGGCGGTGGCCAGGGTCGTGGCAACGGTGGTCGTGCTGCTGCTGGTGGGAACCGCGGCAATGGTCGTGGTCAGCGTCAAGAAGCACGTGGCAATGCACCGCGTCGCGATCGTAATGATGCAGCCGGCAAGCCCAATCCGCGCCGCGAAGGCGAAGGTGGCCGCAATGCCGAAGCTGCTTCTGGCGATCAAGCTGCGACCAACCCGGCGCTTGAAAAATCCAAAAGCCGCTACAAGGGTGGCCTGAAATCGAAATCCGCCAATGATCGTGGCAACGGCGCCGAAAATGGTGCGCGTTCCAACGACGGACGTAAACGCCCGACCAAGCGTGTCTCGTCTGATGGCAATCGTCGCGATCAGTCAAAGGGCGACAATTCAATTTCTTCCGGTTTGTCTTTTTTGGGCAGCACCGAAGAACGCCGCGCGAATGGCAATGGGGGCAGAGGTCCCCGGAATGCCAGACCGCAAGGTAAAAGCGGCGGTGCAAACCGTAACCGCAATCATCGTGGATCCCAGTCTGGCGGGCAGCCGGGCGGCGGAGGCCACAAGACTTCCTCGGACAATCAGAGACGGCGTGACCGCGCCTGATTTGATTGACCGAACAAAAATAGGCGCACCCACGCGGGGTGTGTCACAACGCCAATCAATACTCGATAGGAGATTTAAAGATGGCAACTGGTACCGTTAAATGGTTCAACGCAACTAAAGGTTTTGGTTTCATTCAGCCGGACGAAGGCGGAAATGACGTATTCCTGCACATCAGCGCTGTAGAACGCGCTGGCATGGGCCACCCGCAGGAAGGCGACAAAATCAACTACGAACTGCGCACCGACTCCCGTTCGGGTCGCGTTTCGGCTGATGACCTGACCGCTGCCTAATTCGGCTTGTCCTTCCTTGTGAAGGACACCGTATTAACGAAACCCCCATCCGGGAAACCGGGTGGGGGTTTTGTTTTTTCCGCCGGTCTGGATGATGCTTTTGTGACATCTTCTTTCCAGGGGCCGGAAAGGCTTAGTGATTTCAGAACAAGGCGCTAGAAGGATCGGATGGTCGTGCAACCTACAGGATCTGATCGTGCCGATGGATAATGATGCTACATCCCCAACACAGACCGATGTGACAAACGGCCATGGCCCCGTTGTCGCGATGCTGGACCGGTACCCGTTTCTGGTGTTGGGGCTGCTTTTGATGGGGGCGTTTACGTCATCCGGCGCGGTGCCCCTGGCAGGGCTTTACGTGGTCGAAGGCCTTGGGGAGCCGCCATGGAAGCTCAGCATGGTGATGATTGTTCAGGTCAGCGTCACGTTGCTTGCCAATCGAACATTTGGCCGCGCGATTGATCACGGTGTTCCGGTCAAGATTTTATTAGTCACCAGTATCCTGTGTTTCACCGCCGGGATGGTCATGCTCGCGACGTTTCAGATCTATTGGATTTATCTGGCGGTTGTTTCGGTCCTGCTTGGGGTCGGGGCGGGTGCGCTTTCGGTGATGTATAGCTTTGGCCGCTTGTTTGCCGAACAGACAAAACGTGACGTCATCAAATTCAATGGCTTCCTGCGTATGCAGACGTCACTTGGCTGGATGGTCGGGCCAGCGGCGGCATTATCCTTTTATGGCGCATTCGGATTTTCGGCGACCTATTACGCCATTGCCGGGTTGGCGTTGATCTGGTTTGCGATCTGTCTGCTGACCGTGCCCAATGCCTTCAAAACCCATCATCCCAACAGTCTGGCGCAGGGCGGTAAGGTGCCGCTGAATGTCGGGCTTTTGTTTGCCTGTGTGCCGGTGTTTTTTGTCGGGGCGGCCAATGTGGTGTTTGTCTCGGCCATGCCGCTTTATTTCTCGACCGAGCTTGGCTTGATCGCGTCTTCGGCGGGCTTTGCGCTGACCGTGAAGTGCTTTGTCGAGGTCGTCGTGATCTATTTCTGTGCTTCGCTCATCAAACGCACCGGGGAGC
Organism: Thalassospira sp. UBA848; assembly: GCF_002295455.1. NCBI lineage: Bacteria > Pseudomonadati > Pseudomonadota > Alphaproteobacteria > Rhodospirillales > Thalassospiraceae > Thalassospira > Thalassospira sp. UBA848. The sequence continues at coordinate 70,283 of NZ_DBGS01000090.1, forward strand.
GCAAAGGCATGCTGATCGCGGCCCTTCTGGGGGCGGTATTCTTTGGCCTGATTTATCAGGCGACCACCCTTGTCGATGTCCTCGCACTCGCCGCCCTTGATGGTATCTATTACGGTATCTTTGCCGGAATCAGCATGACATTCGTCCAAAACTTCGCCACCGATCAGCCCGGTGTTGCGACAAGTTACTATGTCAGCACGCTGTTTGTTGGCGGGTTGATCGGCAACCTTTTGACCGGGGTGGTTGCCAGTGCCTTTGATTTCCAGACAACCGTTTTGATGGCCTGCGCGTTTGCCTTTGTCGGGGCAGTGGTTTTGGCCGTGATGCGCGATGCAAAGCATTCGGATCCGTTCGCGCCGGGTTCATGATGGCTTGACTTTGGTCGCGTCCCGGCGATTATCGCGGCATGAACGAAAATACTGAAAACACCCGCCCCCGTTTGCTGGTTGATGCCGATGCCTGCCCGGTCAAGGCAGAGTGCGAACGTGTGGCCGAACGCCACCGGATCGAGATGATCATGGTATCAAACGGCGGCATTCGCCCGTCCCGCAATCCTTTGATCAAAATCGTGATTGTCCCGCCGGAACCCGATGCCGCCGATGACTGGATTGCGGAAAACGCGCGCGCACGTGATGTGATCATTACCAATGATATTCCGCTGGCATCGCGCGGGATCGACATCGGTGTCCGCGTCCTTAAGGCCAACGGTCAGGAATTTACCGAGGCCAATATCGGCAATGCGCTGGCAGGCCGTGAAATCGCCGCCCATATGCGCGAAGTTACCGGCGAGCAGGGGCGAAATGCCGCCTTTACCCAGAAAGACCGGTCAAAATTTTCAAGCGCACTTGAAGTATTGATACAGGCCGTTCTGCGCGCCTGATCTGCTCATTATAAAAAAGCGGGCCGCCAGATGACGCATCTGACGGCCCGCACACAGGTCCTGATTTGGTGAGGGAACAATTCTCACAAATCAGGCTTCCCCCCTGCGTATCCCAGAATAACGAAAAGACCGCGCGGGTGTTCCGCACGGTCTTGCACTTCTTGTGGCTTAGAACGGGTAGTGGCGCTTGCCGCTCTGAACCGTGATCCAGCGCATTTCGGTGAATTCATCAATCGATGCCTGTGAACCGAAACGGCCATAGCCCGAAGACTTCACACCACCAAACGGCATTTGTGCCTCGTCCTGAACGGTCGGGCTGTTGATGTGGCAGATGCCGCTTTCAATGCGTTTGGCAACTTCCATCGCACGCGGAATGTTGGTCGAGAAGACCGCTGACGACAGACCATATTCGCTGTCATTGGCGATGCGCACAGCCTCGTCTTCATCGCCAGCACGAATAACGACACAAATCGGACCGAAGCTTTCCTCGGAATAGATTTTCATCGCCGGTGTCACATGATCAAGCAGGGTTGCATCCATCAACACGCCATCCTTGGCCTTGCCAGAACCGGCAACCAGTTTCGCACCCTTGGAAACGGCGTCTTCGACCAGTTCCTCGATGCGATTGACCGCCTCGACACTGACAACACCGCCAAGGATGTTTTCGGCCTTGGCCGGATCGCCAGCGGTGAGGGTTTTGGCCTTGGCGGCCAGTTTGGCAACAAAGTCATCGGCAACCGCATTGTCAACGATCAGACGTTCGGTCGACATGCAAATCTGGCCCTGGTTCATATAGGCACCAAAGGCAGCACCATTGACCGCTTCATCCAGGTCGGCATCGTCAAGCACGAGGAACGGTGCCTTGCCACCCAGTTCAAGCAGAACCGGTTTAAGGTGTTCTGCGCCGAGTTTGGCGATGATGCGCCCAACGCGGGTCGACCCGGTAAAGTTGATGCGACGCACGGCCGGATGGGCAATCAGGGTTTCAACGATTTCCGGGGCGTCTTCAGGCGCATTGGTCACGACGTTTACAACGCCTTCCGGTGCGCCGGCCTCGACCAGGCAATCACCGATCAGGCGATGCAGCGCCGGGCAAAGTTCGGACGCCTTAAGGATGACGGTGTTGCCGCATGCAAGCGGCATGGCAATCGCGCGCGTGCCAAGAATCACCGGCGCGTTCCATGGTGCGATACCCAGAACGACGCCAACCGGTTGGCGGATACCCATGGCCATCAGGCCCGGTGTGTCAGACGGAATGACATCGCCCTGAATTTGGGTGGTCATGCCACCGGCTTCGCGCAGCATATTGGCGGCAAGATGGGCGTTAAAGCCACCCCACATGCGCGTGCTGCCGGTTTCATCGAGAACCAGCTGGCCGAATTCGTCACCCTTGGTTTCCATGATGTCGGCAGCCTTGAGCAGGATCTTGCGCCGCGCGCCGGGACCCATTTTTGACCATTCCGGGAAGGCCGCGGCAGCTGCATCCGCGGCCTTGCGGGCATCGGCGGCATTGGCCGCAGCAGCCACAGTAGCAACTTCACCAGTGACCGGGTTCTTGCGTTCAAAAGTACGGTTGTTGGACGCATTGACGTCCTGATTGTTGATCAACAATTTCGTGTCGTTCATGACGTTTCTCCTGACTTTCTTGTGGGTTGCTGTGCGGTGGCGAAAGGCTGCATCACGCAGCCCCAAGGCCAAGGAAAGCCTTTTGCACAGCCGGGTCGGATTGCAGGGCCTTGGCGGTATCTTGCCCGGTTATGGCCCCGTTTTCGATCAGGTATCCCCGATCTGATATGGCAAGGGATTGATGGGCGTTCTGTTCTACCAGAAGCACACCAACCCCGGTTTTACGAATGGCTGCAAGGGCCTTGAATAATTCCCCGGTCATGATCGGCGACAAGCCAAGGGATGGCTCATCAAGCAGAAGAATATCCGGGTTGGACATCAGCGCACGGCCGATGGCCACCATCTGCTGTTCGCCACCACTCATGGTTCGAGCCGCCTGATCAAGTCGTTCAGCCAGCTTCGGGAACAAATCAATAACGCGATCAAGGTTTTGCTTTTCAGCCGCCCGTGCACGTTTGGCAAAGGCGCCAAGCGCAAGGTTTTCACGAACCGTCAGTTCGCCGAAAATGCCGCGCCCTTCCGGGACAAGGGCAAGTCCCGTTTCGACAATCTTGTGCGCCGAAAGGGCGGTCAGTTCGTTGCCAGAAAGATCAATGTGGGTGCCGTCATGGGGTGTGATCAAACCCGCGCAGGCTTTGAGCAGGCTGCTTTTGCCTGCGCCATTGGCACCCAGCATGACAACGATCTCGCCATGGTCGACAGTAAGGTCGACTTCGCGAAGGGCGGCGTGCTTACCATAGGACACAGACAGGTTTTTGATATCAAGCATGACTGTCTCCGAGATAGGCGCGGACAACTTCCGGATCGGAAAGCACTTCATCTGGTGTGCCATCGGCGATTTTCGCCCCGGCATTCATCACCACACAGCGATCACACAGGCTTCTGATCGCATCCATGACATGTTCAACCATGATGATGGTAAGCCCCTCGTTCTTGAGCTTGCGCACAAGGGCAATTCCATCCTGAAGTTCGGAAGGATTCAACCCGGCCAGCCATTCATCAAGCAAAAGCAGCTTGGGTTGAAGGGCAAGCGCGCGCCCCAGTTCAAGGCGTTTCTGATCAATGTAGGTCAGATCACCCGCCGGGATGTGGGCCTGTTTTGAAAGGCCGATACGATCAAGCAATTCAAGGGCCGAAGCGTGCGCGGCATCGCCCCAGAGCGGCTTGGTCCGATACGCAAGACCGGCTTCTATGTTTTCCACGCAATCAAGGTCGGGCAGGACACGCACCAACTGGAAGGTACGTGCAATGCCGGAATGGCTGATCTTGTGCGCAGGCAGGTTGGTGATGTCCTTGCCGCTGATGACAACCTTGCCGTCATTGGATTGAAGGGCACCGGAAATCAGGTTCATCACCGTGGTCTTGCCAGATCCGTTGGGGCCAAGCAGGCCAAGGATTTCGCCCTGATGGACATCGAACTGCATCTGATTGACGGCAATCAATCCGCCAAAGGCCTTGTGGAGGCCAGAAATCGACAGAAGGATTTCGGTATTCATGCTGCGTTCCCCCCGGGTTCGGCGTTTTGATCGGTTGCGAGCACGCGCTTTTTCGGTGCGCGGTACTTTTCATACAATCCGACAACCCCGCCGGGCAGAAGATAGACAATCACCATGAACACGCAGCCAAGCAGGATGCTGAAATGGTTCGGGAAGCTTGCGGTCAGGACTTCAAACAGAAGGGTCAGCGGAATGACACCCAAAAGTGGTCCCAGCAAACGACGCGGACCACCCAGAAGTGCCATGATGACAACCTGGAATGACAGCATCGGGTTAAAGGCAATCACCGGATCAATATAGGTCCAGCGCGGTGCCATGATGGCGCCGGTCAGTGTCATGAACAAGGCAGACAGAACAAACAGCGCAACTTTCACCCGGGTGACATCAATGCCGCAATGCTTGGCGACGGTTTCATCCTCGCCAATGATGCGCAGTGCAAAGCCAAGTCGTGATCGACCCAGAATAAACCCGGTCAGCAGTAGTACGGCAAACAGGGCAAGCAGCTGCCAGTAAATGTCATTCTGGGTGATATCAAGAAAGACATAACGCCCCATTTCGCGGGTAACGTTGACTTCGTACCAACTGACGACCTGCCGGACCAGTTCGGTCAGGCCAAAGGTAAAGATCACAAAATACACACCCGCGAGACGCAGCGTGGAAAAGCCAACCAGAAGAGCGATCACCGTCCCGGCAAGCCCCGCACACACCAGCACCAGCGGGAAGGGCAGAACTTCACCCAGGACCGCGACCGTATAGGCACCAATGCCAAAGAATACCACAGTGGCAAGCGAGATATAGCGCGTCGGGCCGGAGAACATCGACCATGCGGTTGCGAGAATCGCAAAGCTGACGACACTGATCGCAAGTGACATGTAATAGCTGTCAACAAGGGTGGGCATGAAAGCAAGGGCGGCAAAGATCACCGCACCAAGGCCGACAGGCTTGATGAAATCGGGTTTAAGGATGCTCATGACGCCGCCCTCCCGAACAGACCGGATGGCTTGATCAGCAGTACCAGCAGGAAGATCACATAGGTTACGGCAATGGTCAGGCCCGGATCGATATAGGTCGCGACCAGACTTTCTGCGACACCAAGGATAAGTCCGGCAAGCAGCGCGCCCAGCATGTTACCAACCCCGCCCATGATCACAACGATGAGCGCCTTCATGGTAAAGACAACGCCCATCGAGGTGGAAAAGGTCAAAAACATACTGACCAGAACGCCGCCCACGGCCGCCATTGCGCCGCCAAGGGCAAAGGCAAAGCAGGATGCGAAATTGACATCGATCGCCACCAGCCGGGCCGAGGTCGGATCAACCGCAACTGCACGCAGCGCCGTTCCCGTGCGGGTACGCGTCAGGATCAGATAGAAGCCAAGTCCGATGACAACCGCAAAGCCAAGGGCGACAAGCCGGTTGGCAGCAATCGTCGCGCCAAAGATATCAACGGCATTATTGAGAAAATCATAGCTGTAATAATTGCCACCGAACCAGACCAGCAAAACACCCTGAACGATGAACAGCAGGCCAAACGTGGCCAGAATACTGTCAACTTCAAGCATGCCGCGGTTCTTTGCGCGTGCGACTAGCGGGGTCAGCAGAATGCGATAAATCACCCAGTTCAGCACAAAGCTTGCGGGAATGATGATCAACAGACCGACAAGCGGGTTGATCCCGACCGAGGTCATGAAAACAAAGGCAATAAAGGATGCGACAATCACCAGCTCGCCATAGGCAAGGTTCATGATGCGCGAAACACCATATTGCAGGGTCAAACCCATCGCGACGAGGGCATACATCCCGCCAAGTGTAATCCCGGAAAAGAGTGCGTAGCTAAACATTCACTTCATCCAAAACGGTCGTCGGGGCTCCCGGGAGCTTGGGTGTGTATGGAACCCCGACGACGTTATGTGGCGCGCTTACTGCGCAGCCTTCCATTCAGGTTTTGGGAAGACGAGCTCGGCTGCGCCTTCCATGTCGGTCGGGGCAAGGCCAACAAACTTGCCATTCTGCCACTGACCGACCTGCCAGAAGGTCTGATCGCCCGGCTTATAGGTGCCAAGGATGGTGTCAAAGCCGCCTTTGGCCAGTTCGGCATTGATCGCTTCGCGGTCGGTTGTGCCGGCGCGCTCAATGGCCTGTTGCAGGGATTGAAGCGTTGCCCAGTTCACGATGGATGCCCAACGGTCCGGCTCACGTTCTGCGAACTCAACGTGGCGTTTGATGTAGTCGGCGATTTTCGGATCATCCTCGCTCGCACCACCAAGGCTGACCACGCCTTCGGCATTGTCACCAAAACGGTTTTTATAAAGCGGGAAGGCGGTGCCGACACCGGCATAAAACACCTTGGGGTTAAAGCCCAGAACGCGTGACTGTTCAGTCAGGCCAAGGGTGCCCGGCGGGTAGGAAAAGGCAACGAATGTATCCGCACCCAGCGCCTTGATGTCATTGACAATGGTCGCAAGATCCTGCGAGCCCAGCGGATAGGTCTTGTCATAAACAAGATCAAAGTCACGATCTTCAAGGGCTTCGCGACCGGCCTTGGAAAGTTCGATGCCAAAACCGTCGGCAACGGCGATCATTGCGACCTTGTCATTGATCTTGCCGTCGGCCTTCAGGCCCTCAAGGAAGTTGGCAAGTTCAACGGCATATTGTTCACCAGTACCCAGTAGCCAATAGGAATTCGTCCAGCGCTTGGCAAGCTGCGGCGCCTTGTCGGTTACGGCCGTGCCGGCAAGATGGGCATAGCCCGCACGATCAAGGATCGGTGCCACGGCAAGGTTGAGGCCCGTCCCCCATGGCGAGAGAATGAAATCAACCTTGTCCTGGTTGATCAGGCGTTCAATCGCACGTACCGCTTCTTCGGAGCTTGAGCGATCATCATATTCAACAACTTCGATGGGCAACTTTTTGTTACCGACCTGAAGGCCGCCAGCGTCGTTGATTTCCTTTACCCACATTTCATAGTTGGGGATGGTACTGGTCGCAGCACCCGGTGCTGCCGGGCCGGTTTTGGAAATGGCATAACCGATACGATATGTTTCCTGGGCATTCGCCCCAAACAGCGTCGCGGTGCTCATGACGGCGGTGGTTGCCGCTGCCATGGTCGCGAGGCGCAGTTTTGCTGAGATTTGCATCCTATTCCTCCTGATCTCTTTTGCAGAGACGGTTTTCCCGTTTGCGCGTAGTTTCAGGAGTTTAGGCAAAGAGATTCTGTTATTTACTTCACGGTTTGAAGTAAATCTCCGGCGTATCCTCCCGCCCATTAGTTCGCATCTGCAAAATAATGGGAACGCATTCTTTATCTGTATTGTTGTTTTTGACGGTTTCTTTGACCGCCATCCTAGTAAGCGATGGAACGGTTCCAATGTAAAGACGACGAAATTGACAATTTAAGACGAAAAATTGTACATTTTTACATATAACCATTTGGAATAGATGCGCGACAAAAAGGCATGGCTGATCAACCTCCCCGTCAAATTCCTGTTTCAAGCCCGGTTACGCGTTCAGAAACACTGACCGACAACCCGTTCGAGGATCTGCTGCCGGTTACGACACAGGCGGTGATGGATCGCTTTGACCATCCGTTGTCCGCACAGTCCTGGGTGATGAATGATCCCGGTCGCCGGGACCGGTGTTATGCCGTGCTGTTGCTTGGCGGGCGGGCCGAGATCGGCTTGCGGCAGGGGACGATTACTTGCAAGGCCCCAGCCCTTGTCTGGTTGCCGCTTGGCGAAACGCAACGCTTTAGCGTTGCGGCGGGCAGTGACGGGTATTTGCTGTCGGTTGCTGATGATCTGGTGGCGCGCCATTGCGGGGATGGCAGCGGGGTGGCTGGTGGCACGCCGGCCGGGGGTGGCTTGCCGCTTCGTTTTGCGGCCGACACTGTGCATAACGTCACCCCGGCTGAGGATAGCGGAAACCTGCTGCTCCTCTCACGCAGCTTCGAAGCCATTCGGGCGGAACTGATGCAAAATGCGCTCGGTGCGAGCCTTGTGGTGGGCGCGCATCTTCAGATTATTCTGACCATGGTGCTGCGTCTGGCCGAAGGTGTGATGGCCCAGCGTGACAAGCATGGTCCGGGCTCAATCACCTTTCAGCGGTTTTTGCAGGTGCTTGAACTGCATTTTCGCGAACACTGGAATGTGGCCGATTACGCAACCGCGCTTGGGGTCAGTGAACGGCGTTTGGGATCAGCTGTTTTGCGGGCCACAGGTAAGCCGCCACTCACCATCATCCATGAACGGGTATTGCGCGAAGCCTGTACGCGTCTTGAACAATCACCACTGGGTGTTGCACAGATTGCCTATGGTCTGGGTTTTCGTGATCCGGCCTATTTCAGCCGGTTTTTCAAACGCTATATGGGTGAGGCCCCAGGTGCTTACCGCCGTCTAAGGCGGGCTGCGGAACGGGTGCGCGACGATACCTTTGCCGCCTGGCCATAAGTCAGGGCTGGTCGCAATCGTTTGCTGTTATCTTCATCACCTTTCACGGGGATGTGTCTCATTCCCGGCAGGATAAAAGATTGCATTGCCTTTTTTTGATCCTACTTCTTTGCTTTAACCGTACCCATACTGCGTTGCAAAATCAGATTGGATTGATCGTGCGTAAAGGCAAAACCCTGTTTCTTGGTCTTCTGGCCGTTCTTGTTCTGCCCTTTGGCATCAGCCTGGCAGAAGACCCGCCGGGCGAAAAAGCTAAGGAACGCTATACATGGCGCAATGCGCCGCGTCATTCTTCGGGGGTTGCGCCGGATGCGGTCGCCAACCGGGATCAGGCGATTGTCATGGTGATGGCGGCCGATACCTTTGGCTGGCGCAGCTATTTCGCGGTGCATCCGTGGATCATCTACAAGCGTGCCGGTGAAACCCGCTATACACGCTATGACGTGGTTGGCTGGGGAAGCGGCAATGTGGTGCGCCAGAATTACGCGATCCCTGATGGCCTTTGGTACGGATCAGAACCCAAACTCATGGCCGATCATCGCGGCGAAGCGGCCGAAAAGCTGATCCCCGAAATTGAAGAGGCCATCAAATCCTATCCGTTCCCGCGCGAATATCGCAGCTATCCCGGGCCAAACAGCAATACCTTCATTGCCCACATCGGCCGTGAAGTGCCGGGATTGAATCTTGATATGCCAGCCAATGCGATTGGCAAGGATTATCGGCCGATCACCAACCCGGTCGGACTGTCATCGAGCGGACAGGGTGTTCAGGCCAACCTTCTGGGCGTGCTTGGCATGTCACTTGGTCTGGAAGAGGGGATTGAGCTCAACCTACTTGGCCTTAATTTCGGGATTGATTTCAACCGCCCGGCCTTGCGTTTGCCCTCCATCGGGCGGCTTGGCATGGACAGTGTCGCGCAGGTCAAGGCCGAGGAGCTGGCAAATGACGAGGCCGCCAAAGCCGAAAGCGCAGAAGCCAGCCTTGAACCCAGCAGTTAATTGAGCCGCCAGATTGCCGCATTCAAGAGGGTGGCGAAAGCCACCCAGAGCCCATAGGGGACCAACAGTATCCCAGCTAGACGATCAATCTTCCAAAAGGCGATGATATTGGCAATGATAACCGCAAGCAGGATTACGATATCAATCAGTCCAAGGATTGGCGACTGCGCACCAAAGAACAGGAATGACCACGCGAGATTAAGCGCCAGCTGAGCCGCATAGAGGCCAAACGGCCCTTTTGCGTTTGCAATCCCGGTCTTGAGCCAGACCCGCCAGCCGCTAACGGCGATCATGAAATAAATCACGGTCCAGACCGGTGCGAACAGCCAGTTGGGCGGATTGAAGAACGGCTTGTTCAGGGTCGTGTACCAGTCATCGACACTGGTGGCCGTCACGGCCCCGCCAAAGGCCGAAATGATCAGGCACAACACCATAAACGCGATCAGGGCAAAGACCCGGGTACGATGATTGGGGCGCGGGTTTGTGGTTTTCTGTGTTGTCTCGGTCATGGGGCCCCGATCCTTGGCGTTAGTTGGTGACGTCGGTAATGGTGTCAATCAATCCATCGAAATAGGGGTTCCAGGTCAGGCGACCATGATATTTGCCGGGCTCGGTATATCCCCATGCACTGCGCCAGAGTTTTGCACGATCATCTGGCCGTTCAATCTCTTCCTGACCGTTCTCGATAAACACAAAGCTTCCATTGATGCCGTAATAGGGGTTGTTTGGCGAAAACAGGGCACTCAGATGCGAGAAATTGCTGATCTGTTGATCTGGAAGATTACTGTTAAGGCGGCTGACCCGTGGATCATCACTTGGCGCGTTGGTGTCATCATACCAGACAAAGCGCGATGCCGGGTGGGTGAAATCGGTTTCAAAGCGGCGCAATATGGCCAGCGGATCAAGGACGCTGTCATCGGCACTCATCGACACAAGTGCCGGGCGGTCAAACGGGGCGTCATCAAGCGCATCTTCGGCATCGGCCACGCTGCGGTAATAGAGCACGGACGCCTTGGTCGACAGGGATTGATAGTTGATCGCGTTGTCTTCCGGGTCGGCATCAACCCAATCCCACAGATACTGAATGACGGGTGTCAGGAACAACAGATCAGTGCCCGGCTCAATACCCGGCGAGAACAACAAAAGACCCGAGATTTCTGGGTTTCGCGCGGCATAACTGGTTACGAGGTTGGCACCGGTCGAAAACCCGCCAAGCCAGACTTCATCGACTTCGCGTTCAAGCAAGGCAACCTGATGGGCGACTGCCGCAGTCCAGTCGGCATAGTTCGGGATGCTGAGATCAGCCGGGCGCGTACCGTGGCCGGGCAGGAGCATGGACCGCGCCAGCCAGCCGTTCTGTGACATCTCGCTTGCGATGTCGTGGAAATACCACGGGCTTGCGCCCAGACCATGGACAAACAGCACCCCGCGTTTGGGGGCGTCGCCATCCGGTGTCGTCTGGCCCAGTTCAAACGGAATATTGCGCGCCAGTTCAGTTTCACGGTCATCGGTGATGAAAACGCGATGCTCGGCAACCCAGTCACGGGTTTGCGCCACATACTGATCGAAACTGTCCTGGGTATAGGGCGGGATATCGGGCGATTGCTGATAAAGCTCGCTCTCGGGCGGGAAGGCGCAGGATGCAGTGGCAAGCGCCGGGATCAGAATAACAAGGATCGTGCGCGCCGCGCTGGTGATACTGCGCCGGAGATCTTTCATCTTGTCCAAAGCGGTCTGGTCTTGACGCATCTGATCCCCGTTGCGTGGTTGGTCGTCAGGCAGTAGCGACAGCAATGCGCGCAACTGCTTGAAAATATACGCCGAACTTTACACCGGCAGATCACTGTTGCCTGCTTTCAGGGGGATGCGCAAACAAAACCGCCCTGCATCATATCAACGCAGGGCGGTCTGGTTTGTTTCAGGCCTTGGCACTTTTGGCCGTTTGGCCAAACAGGACTTTCTTGTCTTTTTCGCTCATTTGCCATTTGCTGAGCTCTTCGCCAGCCTTGTAGGCCGCAATGGTTGCCGGACGGGCCTTTATGGTTTCAAACCAGCGCTTCAGGTTCGGGAAGTCATTCAGGTCCTGCTGTTGCTTTTCGTGGCTGACGACCCACGGATAGCAGGCCATGTCGGCAATGGTGTAGTCATCCCCGGCAATGAAGTCGCGCCCTTCAAGACGTTTGTCGAGAACCCCGTAAAGCCGGTTTGTCTCATTGACATAGCGGGTGATGGCGTAGGGCAGTTTTTCCGGGGCATAGGTGCCGAAATGATGGTTCTGGCCAGCCATCGGGCCAAGGCCGCCCATCTGCCAGAACAGCCATTCCATCACGGTTTTGCGTTCACGGACACCGGTTGGCAGGAACTTTCCAGTTTTCTCGGCCAGATATTGCAAAATGGCACCGGATTCAAACACGGTGATGTCCTCGCCGCCATCTGCCGGGTCGTGATCAATGATCGCGGGCATGCGGTTGTTGGGGGAAAAGGCCAGGAATTCCGGCTTGAACTGGTCACCCGCGCCGATATTGACCGGCACGATTTTGTAGTCCAGTCCGGCTTCTTCAAGGAACAGCGTAATTTTATGGCCGTTGGGTGTTGGCCAGTAATACAGATCAATCATGGGCCTGTGGCTCCTTCAAATCTTTTCGGGTGGCTTCATCAATAATCGAAGCTTGCCAATCGGGATGTTATCGGTCAATTTAAAACGATCATTCCGAAATGCAAGAGCATGTCACGCCATTGTGTGGCGGCGACGGCCAATAGGAGACGTATCATGATCCGGTTTTATTACCATCCGACCCCGAACCCGCAGAAAATCTCGATGATGCTCGAAGCATCCGGTCTGCCCTACGAGGTCGTGCCGGTCGATACCCGCAAAGGTCAACAGCATGATCCGGCCTTTCGGGCGATCAATCCCAATGGCAAGGTTCCGGCGATTGTCGATACCGACGGACCGGGTGGCAAGGAAGTGCGGGTATTTGATTCAAATGCTATTCTGCTTTACCTCGCCGAAAAGTCGGGCAAGTTCCTTGGTAAACCTGATGATCGGGGTGAATTCCTGTCCTGGCTGATGTTCATCGCAACCGGCCTTGGTCCGTTTTCCGGTCAATCTGTGCATTTCCAGCATGTCGCGCCCGAGGGTAATGACTATGGCGTGAACCGTTATCGCAACGAGATCGCCCGTCATTATCAGGTGCTTGAAGATCATCTGGACGGGCGTGACTTCATCGTTGGCGACGAGATGACGATTGTTGATATCTCTGCCTGGGGCTGGGTTGACAAGGCACCTTTCGTCCACAAGAACCCGGATGTCTGGGACAAGTATCCCAACATCAAGCGCTGGTTTGATGCGATCAACAGCTTGCCCGCAGCGGTGCGTGCACGCGACGTCGGCAAGGATCACACGTTTAAAACCGAAATGGACGAAGAAGCAAAACGCGCCATGTTCCCGTCCAACTACGCTTAAGGGAGGCGGCAACCTCACCAGAGGGTTTCGCCATAACACCTATGCGCGGCGTTTCATCGGCATGTTGGGGGACGTGTCCTTGATCTGACCAGATGGGATCGTCTGGTTGAGGTTGCCGTTATCACCACCTGAAAACGCCCTGGCCAATTTGGCCGGGGCGTTTGTACTTGGGGGATTTATGCTTGCGTCCGCGAGGTGTTTGGGCTGGTATATCTTGTGGGGGAGACAACCATAATGCGAAAATTCTGAAATACTTGAACCGAGGTTGTCTTAATGCAGGAGCTTGAAATCACGGATGGCCGGATCGTGAGAATCTGGTGGTTGCTGACATGGAGAACATATGCTGGTGCAATTATCGGCAGTACGCTGCTGGCGTTGGTGATTGGCACCATCATTGGTTTTGTTGGTTCGGCCATGGGTAAGCCCGACATTGATGTCGGCTACATTACGGGACTGGCGGGTTTTCTGTGGTCGTTCTTCTGGTACTTTGTTGTCATCAAAATGATGCTGCGCAAACGCTTCAATGGTTTCAGACTGGCTATCGTTGCAGATGAACCGGCACCATCTGTTGAGCCAGACCCATCGGCGGTCAAGTCATAGGTTGGCAAGAACGACGGGTCTTGTGAGACGTACCAAACGTAAACACCCCGGCGATATCAGCCGGGGTGTTTTGCGTATCAGGTCTGTCAAACATCCTAGTCGGTGGTTCGTGCACCGAACTGTTTGTTGAACTGCAGGACCAAAAGCGTGACAACCGCGCCCGAGAGCAGGTACGCCCCCACACCGGCCAGACCGAACTTGTCACACAGATAAAGTGCGATCAGCGGTGCAAAGCCCGCACCGAGCAACCATGCAAGGTCGGATGTCAGGGCCGATCCGGTATAGCGGTATTCGCGCTTGAAGTTTGATGCCAGTGTTCCGGCCGCCTGACCAAAGCACAGGCCCAGAACCGCGAAGCCACCCAGAACAATCATGCCTTCATTGATAATGTTATAGGTGTAAAGCAGCGGGGTCAGGACCGCACCCAGCAGGATGATCCCGGCACTGTAGCCCAGCAGACGGCGACGTCCGAGCTGATCGGCAATGAAGCCCGATGCAATGATACCGAACGCACAAAGAACCGCGCCAACACCCTGTGTCAGAAGGAACTGACCCGGATTGCCATTGGCATACAGATAGACCCAGCTGAGCGCAAAGACAGTGACCAGATGGAACAGTGCATAGCTGACCATCGGCACCAGTGCGCCCAGCACAACGGTACGACCGTTATGTTTAAGGGTGTCCATGACACGCGATGCTTCCAGCTCGTTCTTGTCCAGCAGATGGCCGAATTCCGATGTGGCCACCAGACGCAGGCGGGCAAACAGGGCGACCACGTTGATCGCAAAGGCAACGAAGAACGCATAGCGCCAGCCGAATGCGAGGAAGTCATCGGCATGCAGGGTCAGGATCAAATAGGCAAACAGCGAGGATGCCAGCATGAAACCAAGCGGTGCACCCAGCTGCGGGATCATCGCATACCAACCTTTGCGGTTGTCCGGCGCATTAAGCGCCAGAAGCGATGCAAGCCCATCCCATGCGCCACCCCATGCAAGACCCTGCAGGAAGCGGAACGCGCACAGAAGATAGATCGCAAGGATCCCGGCCGAAGCCGTACTTGGCAGGAATGCCATCGCAGCGGTTGAACCGCCCAGCAGGAACATGGCAATCGTCAGTTTCACGCCGCGTCCGTATTGCCGGTCAACGGTCATGAAGACAAGCGACCCGACAGGGCGGGCGATAAAGGCCAGAGAGAAAATGGCAAAGGAATACATGGTGCCCATGAGTGCGGTTTCACCCGGAAACAGCAATTGTGGGAAAACCAGTACCGATGCGATGCAATAGACGAAGAAGTCAAAAAACTCGGATGTCCGGCCGATAATCACGCCAAGCGCGATCTGTCCCGGATCATTGGTGGCGTCGGCATTGTGATGCCGCGCATCGCGTTCCAAACCCGAAGAGGTGGCGGTCGCGTAGTGTTCTGTTGTTTGGGTCACGCCGTTCTCCCTTATTCACTGGTCGGGCCTTTGGGCCCTAACTGCTTTTGATTGGATCACAAATTCGGATCAAGGGACGATACGACTTTGGATCGAGTCTAAGTATAGACATGTGAATTGCAAACGTCAGTGTCAATTATTGTGATGCACCGCACAACGCGTGGTTTACATCCAAATGATAATTGTCATTACGACCCTGCTATGCGCCGCGGGTAGCTTGACATTGCTGCAACGCAGCTATAGCAATTCCCGCGAATTTCCGATTTGGCATTTTTTTGAAAAAAAATTGCTTTCTTTGTGCCCTTTCCGTGGATGTCTGGAATTATAATTCCTATATGCGTGTGCGGCAGGGTACGACGCGTGGCGATCTTTGGTGGGTCGCTATGCGGCTCGCAGGCATATGGTTGTCTGTGAGAACATCTTCCAGAGACTGAGGAAGTATGAAGCGCATGCTTTCAAAACTTGTACGTGGCGTCGCCTTGACCTCGATGTTCTCGCTTCTGGCCGGTTGCAACCTGGTTGTGATCGATCCGTCGGGTGATATTGCGTCCCAGCAGGCCGACCTCATTATCGTTTCGACCATCCTGATGTTGCTGATCATCGTTCCGGTCATGGCACTGACGGTATTCTTTGCCTGGAAATACCGCCAGGGTAACAAGGATGCCGAATACGATCCCGAATGGCACCATTCCACCAAGCTGGAAGTTGTCATCTGGTCCGCGCCGCTGGTGATCATTATTGCTCTTGGGGCGATTACCTGGGTCACGACCCATACGCTTGATCCGTATCGTCCGCTCGACCGTATTGATGCTGAACGTCCATTGCCCAAAGATCATGAGCCGATGGTGGTTGAAGTCGTTTCGCTTGATTGGAAATGGCTGTTCATCTACCCGGAACAGGGCATTGCGACGGTCAACGAGCTTGCAGCTCCTGTCGATACGCCGATCCAGTTCAAGATTACATCTTCGGGCATCATGAACTCGTTCTTCATTCCGGCCCTTGCAGGGCAGATCTATTCGATGGCGGGTATGGAAACCAAACTCCATGCCGTGATCAACGAAGAAGGCGTGTATGACGGGTTCTCCGGGAACTACAGCGGTGAGGGCTTCTCTCACATGCGCTTCAAGTTCCACGGCCTGAGCGAAGAGGGCTTTGACGCCTGGGTGAATGACGTGAAGTCTGATGAGAACTTCCTTGGCCGTTCGCAGTATCTCGAACTCGAAAAGCCGAGTGTGAAGGAACCGGTCCACTATTACAGCTCAGTGGATCCGGAACTTTATCAGGCCATTCTCAACATGTGCGTTGATCAGTCGAAGATGTGCATGAACGAGATGATGCATATCGACGAAAACGGCGGTGGCGGTCTTGCCGGTATCTACAACGTCATGTCGCTGACTTATGACGTTCCGCAGATGCGTGGCAGCCAGCCGTTGCCTGATAGCAAGTCCTTCGTCGCAACGCTTTGCACCACCCCTGAAGGTGGCTTGTCAGGCGAAATCGCGAACCTTCCGTTGTTTGACAACGAACCGGTTTCGCGTGCGATGAGTGTTGCACCCACAGGTGTTTCGGCAGGGTTTTAAATGCAGTGCCGGTTGGTGAATGCCAACCGGCCCTTCGCAGTTCTGGCATCGGTTGCGGTGCCATTCTGTATTTGAAAGAAGAGTAATCCGATGTTCTCTAATCCGGACCTTTTACACTTTATATTTGGCCGGCTTACGCTCGATTCCATTCCGATGCTCCATGAGCCGATTGTCGCTGTGACATTCGCGGCAGTGGTTGTAGGCGGGCTCGTTGTTGTTGGCGCGCTGACCTATTTCCGCCTGTGGGGATATCTATGGAATGAGTGGGTCACGTCGATCGATCATAAAAAGATCGGTATCATGTACATCATCTTGGCCATTGTCATGCTGCTGCGTGGCTTTGCCGATGCTTTGATGATGCGCGCCCAGCAAGCCATTGCATTTGGTGATTCTGCCGGTTATTTGCCGCCCGATCACTACGACCAGATCTTTACCGCCCACGGCGTGATCATGATCTTCTTCGTGGCGATGCCGCTGGTGACTGGTCTGATGAACTTCGTTGTGCCGCTGCAGATTGGCGCGCGCGACGTTGCCTTCCCGTTCCTGAACAATTTCAGTTTCTGGATGACCACCTGCGGCGCCGTGCTTGTCATGATCTCGCTGTTTTTGGGCGCGTTTGCCAAGACAGGTTGGCTGGCCTATCCGCCGCTGTCTGATATTGTCTACAGTCCGGGCGTCGGGGTTGATTACTATATCTGGGCCTTGCAGATTGCCGGTGTCGGGACGTTGCTTTCGGGTGTGAACCTGATTGTGACCATCGTAAAGATGCGCGCACCGGGCATGTCCATGATGAAAATGCCGGTCTTTACCTGGACCTCGCTTTGCACCAACATTCTGATTGTTGCAGCCTTCCCGGTTCTGACCGCTGTTCTGGTCCTGCTTGGTCTTGACCGCTATGCGGGCACCAACTTCTTCACCAATGACCTTGGCGGTAACGCCATGATGTACATTAACCTGATCTGGATCTGGGGCCACCCCGAGGTGTACATCCTGATCCTGCCGGCGTTTGGTGTGTTCTCCGAAGTTGTGTCGACCTTCTGCCGCAAACGTCTGTTTGGCTATAGCTCGATGGTTTATGCGACGGTGGTTATTACCATCCTGTCCTACATCGTCTGGCTGCACCACTTCTTCACCATGGGGTCGGGTGCAAGTGTGAACGCCTTCTTTGGCATCACCACCATGATCATCTCGATCCCGACGGGGGCCAAGGTGTTTAACTGGCTGTTCACCATGTACAAGGGGCGTATCAGCTTTGATGTCCCGATGCTGTGGACCATTGGTTTCATGCTGACCTTCGTGATTGGTGGCATGTCGGGCGTGATGCTTGCTGTCCCGCCGGCCGACTTTGTCCTGCATAACAGCCTGTTCCTGATTGCCCACTTCCATAACGTGATTATCGGTGGTGTGGTCTTCGGGATGTTTGCCGGGATCGTGTACTGGTTCCCCAAAGCATTCGGCTTCAAGCTTGACGAGTTCTGGGGCAAAATGTCCTTCTGGCTGTGGACCATTGGTTTCTACTTTGCCTTCATGCCGCTTTATGTTCTTGGCCTGATGGGTGTGACCCGCCGTATGAGCCAGTTTGACGATCCGTCGTTGCAGATATGGTTCATCATTGCGGCCTTTGGCGCGCTTCTGATTGCCGGTGGTATCGGTTCGTTCATCATGTCGATCGTTGTTGCGGTGATCAAACGCGACAAACTGCGCGATGAAACCGGTGACCCGTGGGGTGGTCGTACGCTGGAATGGTCGACGTCCTCGCCGCCCCCGGCTTACAACTTCGCCTTTACCCCGGTTGTCCATGATCTGGACGCCTGGGCAGACATGAAGAAACGTGGCTACGTGCGTCCGACGACGGGCTTCCTGGATATCCATATGCCGAAAAATACCGGTGCTGGATTTATCCTGGCTGCGATCTCGCTTGCTCTTGGTTTCGGTTTGGTTTGGCATATGTGGTGGCTTGTCGTTGCAAGCTTTATCGCCTTGGTTGGCGGCGCCATCGCCCACACCTTCAACTATAACCGTGATTATCACATCCCGGCATCCGAAGTTGTGGCGACCGAAGAAGAACGTACCGCCCTTCTGGCAAAACAGCAGGCGTAAGGGAATGACAATGGCGAATACAACTGCCTCTCAGACCGAAGCGCCGGTCTTTTACCTGAAAGAAGAGCATCACCCGGAAACTGGTACGATGCTCGGCTTCTGGATCTATCTGATGAGCGATTGCCTCATCTTTGCGATCCTGTTTGCAACCTATACCGTTCTTGGTCAGAACTATGCAGCGGGTCCCGCACCGGCTGATCTGTTCGACCTTGAACTGGTGGCGATCAACACGTCGATGCTGCTGTTCTCGTCCATCACCTATGGCTTTGCCATGCTGGCGATGGAAAAGGGCAATGTTGCAGGAACCCAGCTTTGGCTGGCGATTACCGGTCTGTTTGGTATCGCCTTCGTGGGGCTGGAAATTTATGAGTTCCATCACCTCTGGAGCCTGGGTGCGACGCCGATGCGCAGTGGTTTCCTTTCGGCGTTCTACACGCTGGTTGCGACCCACGGTCTGCACGTGACCTTTGGCATCATCTGGCTTGTCACCCTGATGGTTCAGGTGGCCCAGCGCGGCCTGATCGTCGAGAACAAGCGTCGTCTGATGTGCCTGTCGATGTTCTGGCACTTCCTTGACGTGATCTGGATCGGTGTCTTCTCCGTTGTTTATCTGCTGGGAGTTCTGGGATGAGCGCACATTCACACGCACATGATGACCATCATGATGGTGGTGCCTCGCATGGTACCTATAAAAGCTATGTGATCGGGTTCGTCCTGTCGGTCATTCTGACCGCGATTCCGTTCTGGCTTGTGATGGACGGTGTTCTTGACAGCAAGGTTGCAACCGCCCTTTGGGTTATGGGTCTTGGGGTTATTCAGATCATTGTTCACATGGTCTATTTCCTGCACATGAACACCAAATCCGAAGGTGGCTGGAACATGCTGGCGCTGATCTTTACCCTTGTGATCGTGGCAATTGCCATCGCCGGTTCACTGTGGGTGATGTATCACCTCAACACCAACATGATGCCGCAGATGGATCACGACATGATCCCGAGCTTCGGCTAGGGACTGCTTGATATTTGAAGGGGGCGCGATACCTGTATGGGGATCGCGCCCTTTTTGTTTAAACACCCGCTTACTGCCATTTGAAAGAACCCGGCATGTCCGACGATCCCGTTTCCATCTCCCAAACCGATGCCCCGAAAAAGGGCCCCTCGACGACGACAAAGATCGTTGTCGTGCTGCTGGCGGCTATCCTGTTTTCCGGGTTTTGTGCCCTTGGCTACTGGCAGGTTGAACGTCGGGCGTGGAAGCTTGATCTGATCGAACGGATTGATGCCCGTGTGCATGGCGATGCGGTTGCCGCACCCGCGCGTGATGACTGGGAAAATGTCACCCGCGCACGCGACGAATATCGCAAGGTCCGTGTGACGGGGACCTATCGCAACGACCTTGAAAGTCAGGTCTATACCGCCACTGATTACGGTGCGGGTTATTGGGTTCTGACCCCGCTGATCCGGGGTGATGGCACGATTGTCATGATCAACCGCGGTTTCGTTCCCACCGAAAAGCGCAATCCCGATACCCGGGCTGAGGGCATGGTCGAGGGCGAAGTCACCGTAACTGGCCTGCTTCGGATCAACGAACCGGTTGGCACCTTCATGCGCGATAACGTGCCGTCCGAGGAACGCTGGTATTCACGTGATGTAAAGGCGATGGCAACCAAGCGTGGTTTGGATGCCACCAACGTCGCCCCATACTTCATCGACGGTGACGGGGCTGAAAACCCGGCGAAACTGCCGCTTGGTGGGCTGACCAAAATTCGCTTCCCCAACAACCACCTGACCTATGCGCTGACATGGTTTGGCATGGCCTTGCTGACACTTGTGGCGGCGTGGATCGTGCTGAGGACGTCAAATAAACGATAGCGGCAGCTTGCAAGCGCCGTAAGATTACCCCTTGTCAAACACCGGGCTGCTTTCATAGGTTGCGTATGGTTTATATTTTCGAGCCAAAATTGTGCGACATCAACAGACAGGGGAAAGTATGAGAAGCGTGGTGTGTGTCATGGCGGCTACCGTCATTCTGGCTGGTTGCTCCACTGGTGGTGTTCCAAAAGAATGTCAGGGAATACAAAAAACGGTCATCGGTGGTAAAACTTACTATGTGACAGAGGGTGGCGGAACCGTTCCCACTTACTGCACAAAATATGCGACCGAGATGAAGTAATCCTCTGATCGAAGACGATACGCCTTTAACTATTCCAAAGTCGATTGACCGGGCCACGGAATGTCTTTGCGCATGGTTGCCCCGCTCCAGTTGATGATATTGGGGGTGTGCGTGCCCGCGTAATGTGCGCGGAAAACCGCATTCAGGTTCGGCGGGCGATACAGAACGCGTTCGAGTGACCCTTCGCTCGAATTGTCATGCAACACCCCCGTACTGATGTTCCAGCGTTCCAGCGCGCTGACATGGATCGCCTCGTTGATGGTCTCAAGGCCCGCCGGGATGATGTTGCGACGATCAAATTTTGGACATTTCAGGCGAAGCTTGTCGAGAAGGGTTTTCTCTTCGGGCGCGATCTGGTTGATAAGCCGCTGATAGGGATAGGCGTGGGACGAAAAGTACATTTTCGTCCGGCTTTCATAGCCGCGGCCGTCAATCGCTGGGGAGAGGCGCGCCTTCAGTGACGGGTTATCGAGTTTAAGGCCGGTATGCTTGGTCACACGCTTAGCCATCCAGTCAAGCGTGATATCGGACAGTCTGCAGTCATCGTAAGACCCGCCGACATTGCTGTGCACGCCGGGGAACCAGACCTGCTCAACAATTTGTTTGTCGGGCAGTTTGGCGCCCTTTTTCTTGACCCACAATGTTGGTGAGAACGCACTGCGCTTTTCGTCAATCGCCATGGCATGCAGGGCAACCCGCACGTTCGATCCAAGCTGCACATCATGAAAATGGTAGTTCTTGGGAATTACCAGACGGCCCCAATCGCCGGGAATGCCAAGCGATCCGACCGTGTCCCAAACGCCAACGCATTCAATCGGCACGTCCTTGTGGGCTTCAATATCAAGGGTCGAGATTTTGGTGCGTTTTGCCTCGGTCGATAAATCCGAGCTGGCAATTTTCGCAATATCATCCTGAAGCGGATGACCAAGATAGGGGGGCTTCAAAAGACCGCAAAGACCGATCAGTCCGGCCAGGCTGCGCGCGGTAAAGGCGCCGCGCGAAAAGCCGAATATAAATATCTCGTCGCCAGGCTGATAGTTGTTACCGAGGAAGCGATAGCCATCAACAACGTTTTCAAGCAACCCGTTGCCAAATGCACCGCCGCGCAAACGATCCACCACATTGCCGGTGCCAACACCACGATCATAAAACACGACCTGGGGGATATCCCCGGCGCTGCTGGGAACGGCCCGCAGCAGTTTGACGACATTGGTTGGTTGAGGCGTATTGGCTGGTTCCTGCCAAGTGCCGTCGAAAAACACGATGAGCCTGCGTTTGGTCATGAGAAGCCCCTGTAAGTAATGTGATGCCAGCGATCTTTCTTGGGTCGCTTTGGCAAACACTATACAACCCAAAGGCGATTTTATTAAGTTCTAATGAATATAATAAAGCGCTGCAGGTATACGGCCACCTTGCATGGATGACTGACATCCTCCTGCCATATAGCTGTCAGGAACCTGCGTTTCGTGCGATTTACATTATTGGGAAACAAGGGGAAATTGCCGCTCCATATCGCAAGAATGACACGCGCAAACGCAGGAGCAGCTTTAATGTCATCAGACCGGAATTTGACCTTTTATCACGCCATTCCGTCACGCAGCGGCACCGTCCATTGGATGCTGCACGAATTGGGTATTCCGTTTGATGTCAAACTTCTCGACATTGGCGGTGGAGATGGACAAACCCCGGAATTCCTTGCTCTCAATCCGCTTGGCAAGGTGCCGACCATCACACATGGCGATACGGTCGTAACCGAAGCTGCCGCCATTTGCTGCTATCTGGCCGATCTGTATCCCGAGGCCGGCCTGGCCCCGGCATTGGATGATCCGAAACGTGGTGAATATCTGCGCTGGTTGTTCTTTTCACCGTCCACCATTGAGCCAGCCATGATCGACCGCGTGCGCCAGTACAAGGCAGAAGACAGCAGCCAGAATTCCTATCGCGACTGGGAAACGCTGGTGCCCATTCTGGTTGATGTTGTGGGTAAGGCCGATCCGTGGCTGATGGGGACGAACTTCACAACAGTTGATGTTGTGTTTGGTTCGACCATTCGGTTTGGCTGTATGTTTGGTATTCTGCCGAAATATCCGGAATTCGAGGCCTACATCGCCCGGATTAATGCCCGGCCGGCCTATCAGCGTGCACAGGAACTCGATGCACCGCATTTTGCTGCTGCAATGGCGGGTTAAATGGGCTGCTGGAATAGTATGAGGAATAAAAAGGCCGGTTCCTGCGCTTTGGAACCGGCCCTTTGGCATTTTATCGGCTTTAAAAGCTGGGTTCAGGGATTTGTATGATCAATCACTTCGCCGCGTGCCGGATAGTTTTTGGCAATGACGAAATCAAGCGCACCAAGGATCTGATCGAACGCCGGGCGGGCAAACGGCATGGTCTGGACGGTGCCGAAATAAAGCGTGCCATCCGGACGCACCAGAAACAGGCCAGGTTCCGAGAAAACAGCCGGTTCTTCATAACCGCTTGAGGTCACACCGTTCGAGGTCGAGATATAAAGACCCCACTCGCGCGCGTTATCGAGATCAAGGCCATAACCAAGATCAACATTCTCAAGCTCCCACTTCGCCTTGGCTTCGGTCGCGCGATCTTCGCCATCGGGTGATACAACGACGACGTTCACACCGCGCTTGGCAAAGTCCGCAAGCTTGGTATCAAGGTCCTTGAGGTACTTGCCACAGATCGGGCAATGCAGGCCGCGATAGAATACGACCATGGTGAAGTTTTCCGGGCTTTGGTCGGCAAGTGACCATGTGCCGCCACCAACAAGCGGGACGGACAGGGATGGCACTTTCTGGCGCGGCATCAGCGGGGTAATTGCAGACATTTTGTTCCTCATGACTTGGTTCAGGTTTAATTGAGGTCGATTATGGAACGATCATTCTATAAATCAACAACAAAGAACCGCCATCACCGAACCGTGATGGGAACGTCTTGGTGCGGACGTGTCGTTAAACCCGTTTGGCGACGATGAAGCGTGATCCGGTGCTGGCCGGATAGGAGCCGGTTTCGATGATGTCAAATCCGCCAGACTGGATCATACCCTCAAGGCGGGCGTAATTCAGGAAGTGAACGTGCGGTGCCTTGCCAAGTTTCTGCATGACCCAGATCAGGGGCTTGAGGTAACCAAGCTTCTCGCCAAGGCAGGGCGTTTTGGTGATGAACATGCCACCCGGCTTGATGACCTTATGTAGCGCGGCAATGGCGTCTTCGGGCTGATCAAGCAAATGCAGGATGTTAAAGCCAAGCACGACCTCATATTGGTCTGAGCCGTTGGCGATATCTTCTATTGTTTGTTTGGCGAATGTGACGTTGCCAATCGCCTGATCTTTGGCTTTGTCTTGGGCAATTTCGATCATGCGCCCGGAAATATCGGTGGCCGTCAGGTGCCCGACACTATGGGCAAGTTTCAGGGCCGTGGTGCCGGTGCCACAGCCGATTTCAAACGCGTTCTGATCGGGGGAAAGATAGGCGCGCGTGCAATCAAGGGTTTGCGCATAGGCGGCTTCGTTGCCGATCGGCTTGCGGGCGTATTTGTCGGCGGCAGAGTCCCAGAACGTGTCGCTGCGTTTCATGATATGTCCGGCTTTTGCGCCCGGTTTGCGGGCATTGATTGATGTGCCAGACGATGAAGCAGTGTCAGGCAATGCCCAACACGAAACGGCACTGGAAGGTGGCTGTGATCTAGTCGAGTGCGCCCAGAATGGTCTCGCAATAGTCTTGCAAGGTTTCCTGATCCGCACCGCGGCGCGACATCAGTTGCATCCCCTGAAACGATCCGGCAAGGAACCGGGCGAGGGCGCGAACATTCTTGCCTTTGGAAATTTTGCCCTGATCAACAGCGCGGTTCAGTGCCGCAGCAAAGGTATCCTCGGCCCGACGGAATGCCTGATGGGCGATGGCGGCGGTTTCCGGGTCATGCGGGGCAAGCTCCATACCTGAATTCACCATCAGGCAGCCTTTGTGCCGTCCTTCTGCGGTGCCGGTTTTGGCGGCATCACGGAATGTCTTTTCTATCGCGGCGCGACCATCTTCGATGTTGCGCAGATCGGCAAAACGCTCGGCACTGATTTTCTGGCTGTAATGATCAAGGACGCGCAGGAACAGCGCCTTCTTGTCGCCAAAGCTTGCATACATGCTGGCCCGGTTCAGGCCGGTTTCATTGACCAAATCCTGAATAGAGGTCGCTTCAAACCCCTTGCTCCAGAAGATGTTCATGGCGTTATCAAGAACGCTTTCTTCGTCAAATGCACGTGGCCGTGGCATCAGCAGTTCCTTTGATCAGTTCCACACTTTGGAACGAATGTTCTATAACTCAGATAAAGATGGGACGAATGCGGTGGAAAATCAACTAAAGAGCTTGTGATGGTCAGACCAATCAGGATTTTACAATCCGGTCCAGCGTGACAAAGCTGTAATCCGGCCCGTCCGGATTGTCGATTTTCTGACGTGCGGTTTCGCGCCATTGATCGGCGGGCAGGGGATCAAGGAAGGTGTCGCCCTCGATATCGGCATGGACTTCGGTAAGTTCATACCGTGTCGTGAAGGGCAGGGCGAGGTGATAAACCTGCGCGCCCCCGGCAATGATCACTTCATTGACACCATCGCGCACGGCGATTTCGTCGGCCAGTTCAACGGCTTCTTCGATTGTGTGACAAACCCTCACATTTTCATGATCAAACGACCAGTCGGTGTCGCGGGTCACTACAATGGTCACACGCTTGGGAAGCGGTCGGCCAATTGTCTCAAACGTCACGCGCCCCATGATCATCGGTTTGCCAAGCGTAAGTGCCTTGAACCGTTTCAGGTCTTCGGGCAATTCCCATGGCATCCAGCCATCCTTGCCAATCGCGCCATTCTGCGCAGCCGCAACCACTGCCACTCGTTCGATTTTTGTAACGTTCATTACACAGCAACCTTGCCGGCAATGTGGGGATGCGGGTCATAGCCGGTCAGTTCGAAATCATCATACTTGAAATCAAAGATCGATTTGACCGCCGGATTGATCTTCATGGTCGGAAGTGGGCGGGTATCACGGGCTAACTGTTCTTCGACCTGATCAAGATGGTTGGTGTAAAGATGCGCATCCCCAAGGGTATGGACAAAATCACCCACCTCAAGATCGCAGACCTGCGCGATCATCATGGTCAGAAGCGCATAAGATGCGATGTTGAACGGCACGCCCAGGAAGATATCCGCACTGCGCTGATACAGCTGGCAGGACAATTTGCCATCAGCCACATAGAACTGGAACAGGCAGTGACATGGCGGTAGCGCCATATTCGGCACATCGGCAACATTCCAGGCCGAAACGATCAGGCGGCGGGAATCGGGATTGTTTTTGATCTGGTCAATCAGGCCGGTGATCTGGTCGATGGTTTCGCCGTTTGCGCCGCGCCATGACCGCCACTGGCCGCCATAAACCGGGCCAAGGTCACCGTTTTCATCAGCCCATTCATTCCAGATGCGGACACCATTATCCTGCAGGTATTTGACGTTGGTGTCGCCATCCAGGAACCACAGCAATTCATGAATGATCGATTTCAGATGCAGCTTTTTGGTGGTGACCAGCGGGAAACCCTGGGAAAGGTCAAAACGCATCTGGTGACCAAAGATCGAGACAGTCCCGGTGCCGGTCCGGTCTTCCTTGCGCGTGCCGGTGTCACGCACCAAACGCATCAGATCGAGATATTGCTGCATGCTGGTCCTTGCATTTTTGGAATCGCTTTTGTCGCAGCATAGTCAGGTCGGAACGCCTCGGCAAGCAGTGCGGGGTGTCGTGTGAAAGCCTGATTAAAATCCGTAAGATCGCGAAATGTTCCCACGAAAATCAAAAAAAGATTTCCCGATTCCCCTTGTGAAACGGGGACCATTTGCCCTATATAGGGGCTGTCGGGGCAACCCGACTACGGCGCTAAACTGCGTGACAGAATAGGCTTTACGGACCCGGGGGCGGTACCCGGCGGCTCCACCAAAATTTATCGGTTGTCCGACTCAGACAATCTTCGTGGGGCCGAAATAGGATCGACGTGAGCAGTAAAAGTCAATGTGGGCGCTCGGCATGGTACCACCGCATCGGGCCAATGTTTGTAAATGCAAACGACAACAATGCTCCGGTTGCTGTTGCCGCCTAAGCGGTACTAGCACCAAAGCGAAATTCCGATTGCCGGGAGCGGTAATTTGGTGGGGGACGGGGCACCTAGCAACAGAACGCCCCACTCTTGTATTTCTTTCCCGCTTCGTTATGAATAGAGTCATTATCAAACGCGCCGAGATGCAATTGGCGCGCAGAGATGCCATATGACAATGACGGAACGCGCCGGACGTACCCGGTGGTTTCGCCAGATACAGGATTACTGATGCAAGAACCGGAAGAATTCCGTTACGATCTTATGGTCGACCAGGCGCTGCGCGGTGTGGTGAAAGACATCCTTGCGCGCGTGGCCGAAGAGGGCCTTTTCGGAGAGCATCACTATTATATCACCTTCCAGACCAATCATCCCGGTGTGGCCCTGCCTGAAAGCCAGCGCAAGGCGCATCCAGACAACATCACCGTTGTCCTGCAACACCGGTTCTGGGATCTGAAATCCGAAGATGATCACTTCTCGGTCGGAATGAGCTTTGATGGCATGCCGACCACGGTGGTCGTTCCTTATGATGCGATGCTGGCCTTTGTTGATCCGTCTGCCAACTTCATGCTGACATTCAGCGTCGAAGAGGAAATGGACGACGAAGATTTCGATTATGATGAAGATGATGATCTTGATGCCGATCTGATGGACGACGAAGAGGGCGCACCAACCCTGGTGGCCGAACCGTCCAAGGCCCGCAGTAAAAAGCCCAAGCCGGATGCCAATGAAACCGGTGAGGTCATCGCACTTGATGCGTTCCGTAAAAAATAGAAGATTTTAAAGGGCAGGGTTGATCTGCCCTTTTTCTTTGTCTGGTCCCGTTGATGTTTCCCGCGTCCGGGGTTCCCCTAATGTATCGTGGCAATTTGGTGCAATTGGCGCTAAAACCAGCCTCACAAAGAACAAACCCACCTTGTTTTTGAGAGAGACGAGAACCTTCCGATGAGTGATTTTGTCTATAAGCCCATGTTTGAGCAGGGGAAAGACACCACCCCTTACCGCAAGATCGGGGATGAGGGCGTTTCGACCGTTGACGTCAATGGCGAGACCTATTTGAAAGTAGAACCTGAAGCGATCGAAAAGCTGACCCTTCAGGCTTTCTTTGATTGCTCGCACCTTTTGCGTCCGGGTCATCTCGAACAGTTGCGCAAAATCCTTGATGACGAAGAAGCCACCGCCAATGACAAGTTCGTGGCGATGGATCTGTTGAAAAACGCGTCCATCGCATCGGGCGGCGTTTTGCCGATGTGCCAGGATACCGGTACGGCCATCGTCATGGGCAAGCGCGGTGGCAAAGTCATCACCGATGGTTCTGATGAAGAAGCCCTGTCGAAGGGCATCTGGCAGGCCTATCAGAAACACAATCTGCGCTTTTCGCAGGTATCGCCGAAAAACATGTTCGAGGAAAAGAATACCGGCTCGAACCTTCCGGCACAGATTGACCTCTATGCGACCAAGGGCGATGAATACAAATTCATGTTCATGGCCAAGGGCGGCGGGTCTGCCAACAAGACCTTCCTGTTCCAGCAGACCAAGGCGCTTTTGAACCCCGAAAGCCTGCGCAAGTTCTTGGATGAAAAAATCCGTACGCTGGGCACTTCTGCCTGCCCGCCTTACCATCTGGCGGTTGTCATTGGCGGTACCTCTGCCGAGGCGTGCCTTAAGACCGTGAAAATGGCATCGGCGCGTTATTACGATAACCTTCCGACCGAAGGTGGCGATCATGGTCAGGCCTATCGCGATCTGGAATGGGAACAGAAGATCCTTGAGATGACCCGCGAAATGGGAATCGGCGCGCAGTTCGGCGGCAAGTATTTCTGCCACGATGTGCGCGTGATTCGTCTGCCGCGTCATGGTGCAAGCTGCCCGGTTGGTTTGGGTGTGTCGTGCTCGGCTGACCGTCAGATTCTGGGCAAGATCAACAAGGACGGTATCTTTATCGAAGATCTTGAACATGATCCGGCAAAGTACCTGCCGCATGTCACCGACGAGCATCTTGACGACGAAGTGGTCAAGGTTGACCTGAACCGTCCGATGGAAGAGATCCGCAAGCAGCTTTCGCAATACCCGGTCAAAACCCGTCTGTCGCTGACCGGGACCGTGATTGTGGCCCGTGACATTGCACATGCCAAAATCAAGGAACGCCTTGATGCCGGTGAAGAAATGCCGGAATACCTTAAAAACCATCCGGTTTATTATGCCGGTCCGGCGAAAACGCCGGAAGGCATGCCGTCCGGATCATTTGGTCCGACCACGGCCGGGCGTATGGATGCCTATGTCGAACAGTTCCAGGCCGCAGGCGGTTCGTTCGTGATGCTGGCCAAGGGTAACCGGTCAAAAGCGGTCAAGGATGCCTGTGCCAAATATGGCGGGTTCTATCTTGGCTCTATCGGTGGTCCGGCAGCCCGTCTGGCGCAGGACTGCATCAAGAAAGTCGACGTTCACGAATATCCGGAACTTGGCATGGAAGCCGTCTGGAAGATCGAAGTCGAAGACTTCCCGGCCTTCATCGTCATTGATGACAAGGGCAACGATTTCTTTGCCGAATTCGGCATCTGATCCGAAATCACGGCCATTGAAGTCAAAACGGCGCAGGGGAAACCTTGCGCCGTTTTTGCTTTGCATAGCTGACCTCAGGTCAAAGGGGTTGCTGCGGTGCGCAAGAAATGGTCTGATTTGGGCAAAATCAACCCCTTACTGGATAACCTGTTATGTCTGAAACTTCCGCGCTCTCTGCCACCGGTGCGACGGAAAGCCGACTGGTTGGTGTGACCGCTGCACTTGCGACGGTTTGCATCTGGGCCGGTTGGCTGATTGCCACCCGCTATGCCATGACTTCAAGCTTTACCGCTGTTGATATTGGCCTGATGCGTTTTGTTGTGCCTTTTGTCCTGCTTGCCCCGATCTGGATAAGAAAAGGCATCTGGCCCAAGGGCCTTTCAATGGCCAACGGCCTGTTGATGATCGTTGGTTCCGGCGCGTTTTACACCCTGATGGTTGCAAGCGCCCTTGAGTTCGTTCCGGCAAGCCATGTTGGCATTCTTTTGCCCGGTGTGATGGCCGTGTGGGCGGTTCTGATTGCCATGCTTCTGTTTGGTGAACGTCCGGGCAAGGTCCGCAT
>NZ_DBGS01000090.1:100763-101723 GCF_002295455.1 Thalassospira sp. UBA848
TTTATGTGGGCGTGCTACACCCATGCCATGCGTCAAAGCGGCCTGGGCGCGCTTGAAGCCGCGTCCTTTGTCGGGTTCTGGTCATTTGTCGTGATGGCGATCATCGCGCTGTTTACCGGCACCACCATTGGCGATGCCCCGATGGGGGATATCATGATGTTGTTGACAGCGCAGGGTTTGCTGGCCGGGTGTGTTGCGGTAATTACCTATGGTCTTGCCGTGCGCCATATCGGATCGACCGGTGCGTCCGCATTTGGTGCGATGACGCCGGCCCTGACCGCACTTGGCGGTGTAATCCTGCTGAGTGAACCGGGCAATCTTGCGCTGGTTTTGGCGGTGGTTCTTGTAATCCTTGGGGTGATGACCGCATCCGGTGTGTTTCGTCGCGTCCGGATTTAGGCCGGTGAACTGACTGTTTTTCAATCAGGGCATTTTCACTGTGTGATGAACATCAATTAAGTGTGCTGCACATGCGAAATATCCTTTTCGCGTGTGCAGCTTTAGGTTATTGTAATGCACGTGATGGCAACGGCGCCATTCACCCAATGATTTATCGGCAGGCAACGAGGCTTGCGCAACTTTGTCAGCGTCTTTTTGTGGCGCTCGACGGTTATGCCTCGGAGTTATTCAAATGCTTGCTGGTTTTATTCGCTCTGTTTCCCCTGAAAACGACCCGGAATTTAACGGCCCCAATCGCAAAACCAGCATGACTGACATCCTGCGGCTGTTGCGGACGGTCAGTGCTGTCGCCGATGAGGCCGCAGACAAGGAAACGGCAGTTACCCAAATCCTTTCGGCAGTGTGCAATTATTGTCAGTGGCCGGTTGGGCATGCGTATCTGCGTGTGGATAACAAACTTACGTCTGCGGGTATCTGGTCAATCAGTTCTTCGATTGCCGCGGGTGACATTGCCGAATTTCGCACCCAGTCCGAACAGACTGTGTTTGCGATCGGGCAGGG
>NZ_DBGS01000090.1:101828-153536 GCF_002295455.1 Thalassospira sp. UBA848
TCGCCGATGAGGCCGCAGACAAGGAAGCGGCAGTTACCCAAATCCTTTCGGCAGTCTGCAATTATTGCCAGTGGCCGGTTGGGCATGCCTATCTGCGTGTGGATGACAAACTTTCGTCTGCAGGTATCTGGTCAATCAGTTCTTCGATTGCCGCGGGTGACATTGCCGAATTTCGCACCCAGTCCGAACAGACTGTGTTTGCGATCGGGCAGGGTCTTATTGGCACTGTCGCGGCAACCGGTTCGCCTGTGTGTATCGCCGATGTCACCGTGAAAGACGGCTTTTTGCGTGCTGCCGCGGCGTCCAGAAACGGGTTGCGTGGCTGTTTTGCCCTGCCGGTCAAGCTGGAGGGGCAGACAGAAGCCGTCATTGAATTCTTTAGCCCGGGTGTTGCACAGCTTGATGACGAAATGCTTGAGCTTCTTGGGTTTGTTGGCGGTCAGGTTGCGCGTGTGCTGGAACGTGAACGCGTCATTAGGTCGCGTGAGGCCCTGGCATCAAGCTTTGAGTCGCAAGTTCAGGGAACTGTTGGCATGGTGGCGGCGGCTGTCAGTCAAATGCGCGGTGCGCTTGATGTATTGGCCGAAAGCACAGATCAAACCCGCAAATGCAGTAGCGGCATTGATGATGCGACAGGGCGGGCCATTTCACGGATTGAAGACGTCGCAGACCAGATGGAAAGCCTTAAGGATGCGTTGGCCGTCGTTGGTACGGATGCGTCCGAAACCGTCAAGATTACCCACGATATGGGCAGTCAGGCCCGCGAAATGCGCGCCGGATTTGCCGCACTGCAAGATCGTGCTGCCGATGCTGAGAAGATGCTGGCTTCCATTTCTGCCATCGCAGCGCAGACCAAGATGCTGGGCCTGAACGCCTCGATTGAGGCGGCGCGCGTTGGTGAGGCAGGCAAGGGGTTTGCGATCGTCGCCAAGGAGGTCAAGGCACTTGCAGGCCAGTCTGCCAGTGCGACCGAGGATATCGCACGCTGGATGAGTGAAATACTCGACGCGATTTCTAAAGCGGGTAACGATATCGAACAGATTGCCGTGGCGATGGATAATCTTCAGAACCGGGCAGAGGCGACAGCGACACAAGCCGATCAGCAAACAGAAACCTGCGTTTCGGTTGCATCATGTGTCGATGCGGCGGTCGCAGACTCCCGCTTGGTTGGTGATGGTGTCTCGGAAATCACCGCAGCGATCAAACACAGTGAGCACGTATCAAGCGAGCTCGGGAACGCTGCCCATGACCTTGAAAAACAGGGTGCAGATTTAAGCGTCCGCGTCGAAGGGTTTGTTGGCAAGATACGCATCGCCTAGTGACCTAGGGTGATCCGTTCATCCGGTTTTCAACGTGATGGGCTGTGCGTCGGGCAACCAAACGCGCCAATGGTGGCCCGAAAAGCAGCACCATGAAGAAACGCGTCGCTTGCAGCACAAGAATGAATGACAAATCAACATTCGTGCTGGCGGCGATGATCGCCACGGAATCAAGCCCGCCCGGGCTGGTTGCCAGATATGCGGTGAGTGGATCAACACCCATAAAGACAACCAGAAGAACCGATATTCCGGCACAGAAACCGATCAGAACAAAAATCGATAGCAGGATTTTGGGAAGAGCATGGGCCGCGTGGCGCAAGACCGGTGGGGTGAATTTCAACCCGATCACCCAGCCGATCATGGCGTAGGTCAGACCCAGAAACCATTCCGGCAATACAACATCAACAAACCCGCCCACATGCAGGATCATGGTGACAATGATTGACACCAGAAGCGGACCGGACGGCAGACCTGATTTGAAGCCGATGAAACAGCACGCCACAACAAGACAAAGTGTGATGGCAAACCCGCCAAGATCAAAGGCAGGGAACCATTCATGCGGGCCCATGGCAGCGAGCATTTCCGGATCCACCCAGAAGTTGGCAACGCTTGATGCCACAGCGACCACGATGACGACCCGAACATACTGCATGAATGCCACAAGCCTTGCGTCCGCACCAAATGCGTCGGCCATAATTACCATTGCGGATGCAGCACCGGGCGTCGATCCCCAGATGCCTGCGGTACCGGGCAAGACCTGTTTGACACATAAAATCCAGCCCAAAAAGCTGCTGGCAACAAGGGTAATGGCGGCAATGCCAAGGATCATGGGCCAGTCAGAGGCAAAGGATGTCAGAATACCGACCGTCATCGATCCACCGATCATGACCCCGAGGACTGATTGCGCACCAAGATAAAGTGGTTTTGGCATGGAAATGGTCGCGCCGTTCGTGCCCATCGCAATACCGATGATCATTGGCCCAACCAAAAGAGAGGCCGGGACATTCCAGTCATGCAACAGAACGGAAAACACCAACGAAACCGATATCAGCAATAGCCACTGAACCGGTTTGAAAAGTCGGCCAATGCGTTCTTTGGGTGGGTGTATGATGGATGGGGTTTGTTCGGATGACACGATAGGGGCCCTTGTCGCGAATGGCAGGCAACTGATCGCGGGTGGCGCGATATGATGCAGGTCTGGCGCTTCTGGGGAAGGCGCCAAGGTGGGGACGCCAATTATAAACAGAGAACAGGAAAGAAGCGAGTATTTGCGTTCGTCCACATGATAACTGGCAGACCGTGCTTGGAGAGCATCGCAGGGTTTTGTATGACGGTTGCAAACACTTAGTCGTGAAAGGGACCCTTTTGTGAGCACCGATCCAATCAATTTTCAGTTTGATGGCGATGAAAGTGCCAAGCAGACAATTGTTCTGGCCCACGGGGCGGGTGCGCCAATGGACAGCCCGTTCATGAATGACATGGCATCCGAACTGGCAAGGCATGGTTTACGGGTTGCGCGGTTTGAGTTTCCCTATATGGCCAAACGCCGCATTGATGGCAAAAAGCGTGGTCCGGATCGGGCACCGGTACTGACCGGGTTTTACGCGGATGTTGTTCGCCAGCTGGGTGAACCTGAAAAGCTTGTCATCGGGGGCAAGTCCATGGGGGGACGGATTGCCAGCATGGTTGCAGATGATCTTGGGGTGGGCGGACTTGTTTGCCTTGGCTACCCGTTTCATCCGCCGGGCAAGCCTGAAAACCTGCGCACTGAACACCTCAAGGTACTGAGAACCCCTGCGCTGATCTGCCATGGTACGCGCGATCCGTTTGGCCGTCCTGACGAGATTGCGGGTTATCAGCTTTCGGATCGCATCGGGCTTCATTGGGTTGAAGACGGCGAACATGATTTCAAGCCACGCAAAAGTTCTGGACGGACCCAAAATCAGAACATTGTGGATGCCGCCACGGCCATATCCGGGTTTGCACAATCACTGACGTGAAAGATACGGCCCGCGATCACTGCGGGCCGTATCGTGCGGGGTTTGCGGGGTTTGCGGGGTTTGCGGGGATTGGGGCGCGAGGGGTGTTACGCCATGACTGTTTCGTTTCCGGTTTCCTTGAACTGTTGGGCGTATTCGGGGGAAAGTTCGGCGGTTGGGCTAAAGATATCAATGCGTACACCATTGGGATCAAGCAAGGCGAAGTGACGCTGTCCCCATGGTTCATCACGCACTTCAAGGGCGAATTCAAACCCGGCTTTGCGCAAGGTTTCTGCCGCGTCGTTGGCTTCGTCGACTTCAAGGCTAAGAACGGTGCCTTCGCCGACGGTGGCCGCCTGGAAGATGTCAGGTTGGGTCTCGTGACCCGGTTTCATCAGGCCAAGCTGGACCGATGGCGCAGATGGCCAGACAAGCTGGCAATACCATTCCCCGTCAAAGACAGGTTCGAAGCCAAGCTTTTTGTAGAAAGCGCGGCTCTGGGTGAACTTGTCGGTGATAATGATCTGAAACGCGTTGGTGACTTTCATCGTCATGCTCCTGACGTTGGGGTTAAATCCTGTCCCGATTTGAAGATGTTTGCACATCCCTCCTGACAGGAGCCTGTCAGGAGCGGTATGATAATTTTTGGGGCAGGATGACAAAGGAGTGACCATGAGAAGGGCCGACCGACTATTTCGTCTTGTTCAGATCCTGCGCCGCCGGAAACTGTGCCGCGCATGTGATCTTGCCGAGGAGCTGGAAGTTTCCGAGCGCACGATTTATCGCGATATCCGCGACCTTGCCGCATCGGGCGTTCCGGTCGAGGGTGAAGCAGGTGTGGGATATATCCTGCGCGATGGGTATGACCTGCCGCCATTGATGTTTGATGCCGACGAGATCGAGGCGCTTGTCGTTGCTGCCCGTATGGTTCAGAGCTGGACAGACCCGCAGATGGCCCGTGCTGCGGGTGACGCGCTGACAAAGATCGAAGCCGTCCTGCCCGAGAAAATCCGCGGACTGGTCGGCGGCGTTCCGATTGCCGTTGCCGAGATCGCGCAGGAACCGATTGCCATTTCCATGCCCGACCTTAGGCGCGCCATTCGCGAACGGTATTTGATAGATATCGATTACACCGATGCAAAAGGGGACAATACCCGTCGCCGTGTCTGGCCGCTTGGCATGTTGTTTTTTGGCAGCACATGGCTTTTGGCCTGCTGGTGCGAATTGCGTGAGGCCTTTCGCGTTTTTCGTGCGGACCGGATTGCGCATATGGATATATCGACATCACGCTTTCGTCCGGTTCCGGGGCGCTCGTTGCGCGATTATCTGATTTCCGAAGGTGTAGAAGGCGAGATACTCAATGGCGTCGGTCGATAACGAATTTGTTCAGATGGTTACCGAACTGCTGACCCCTTTGGGTGCCATTCGGCCAAGGCGGATGTTTGGTGGCTTCGGGCTTTATTGTGACGGAATGTTTTTCGCGCTTGTATTTGACGATGTCTTGTACCTCAAAGGGGATGATCAGACACAAGAGGCCTATGACGCGTTGGGCATGGCAAGGTTTGTTGTGCCATCACAGAAAAGTCCCCACACCATTGGCTATTTCGAGGCGCCCGGGGAATGGCTTGATGATGAAGACAAGCTTCTTGAATTCGCCCAAATGGCGCTTGGGGCGGCTCATCGGGCGCATGCCCTGAAAAGCCGTCCCAAAAAGAGGGCGCGAAAACAACCTGTTGAATAAGAGTTTAAACAGGGGCCAAGCGAACAGCCGATCTTTGCGGGCCAAGTACAATCAGGGGATGTTCGCATGTGTTTTTCCTGTATAATCTTTATACAGGATAAAGAATGCATTAGGTCTCGGATAAGTGGCAGCCCCTAGTTTCTGGCAAGGTTTTGCAAACACGTTGAAAATTCGGACGGACAAGCCGGAACTGGTGCGCGCCCAGGTCAATGCCCTGACACGTCAGATCCCCGTCCTTTACATGTTGCTTCTGGCCAATGCGGTGGCGCTTGCCTATACCCACTACGGGACGGCGCCGGACTGGATGACGATCCATTCGGTGATTGTGCTTGGTGTCATTTGTATCGCGCGTGCCATTGCCTGGGGCCGGGCGCGGGTAGATGTTGATAATGTCGATGCCTGCATACGTCACCTCAAGCGGATCAGGGTTCTTGCGGTCGTCATCTCCGTTCTGTTTACCGCATGGGCAATCTACATGTTCGGTTTTGGCGACGCCTTTCAACGCGGTCATGTCGCCTATTTCATATCAATCACGGTTGTTGGCTGTATTTTCTGTCTGGTGAATTTTCCACCTGCCGCCTTGCTGGTGGTGGGGATTGTGCTGGGCACTTTCGTGATCTTTTTCGGGACCAGTGACAATGAGGTTTATGTCGCTATTGCCGTGAACATGGCGCTGGTTTCCGTGATGATCGTTCAGATTATCCGGAGCTTCTACGCCAACTTTTCCGGCCTGATTGAAACCCAGAACGATCTTGAGGTACAGCATCGGGCAATGATTGATTTGTCACGCCAGAATGAGGCGCTGGCACTGATTGACCCCTTGACCGGACTATCGAACCGGCGCGCCTTTTTTGCGACGCTTGAAGAGACTGTTAACTCGGTCACGGACAACGAAACATTTGCCGTGGCGATGATCGATCTGGATGGTTTCAAGCCGGTCAATGATGTCCATGGGCATCCGTCTGGCGACGAATTGTTGCAACAAGCGGGAATGCGCCTTCGCAAGATTCTTGGTCCGGAAACGCTTCTGGCCCGCCTGGGCGGGGATGAGTTCGGCGTATTGCTCAAGGGCTATGACAGCCCGATGGCGTTGATGGCGACCGGCAAGGAGCTTTGTGACGACCTCAATCGTCCATTCATTCTCAATGGTGTGACGGTTCAGGTCTCTGCCTCGCTGGGGTTTGCGACCTATCCGACCGTTGCGCGCAGCCCGAACGGCTTGTTCGAGCGGGCCGATTTTGCCCTGTATCATGCCAAAAAGAACGCACGTGGTGAGGCCGTTCTCTTTGCGGCCCATCATGAAACATTGATCCGCCATGACTCCCAGATCGAACAGGCCCTTCGCAAGGCAGACTTGTCCAAGGAGCTTAGCCTGCACTATCAACCGGTCT
The DNA here is from genome assembly GCF_002295455.1 of Thalassospira sp. UBA848. Taxonomy (NCBI): domain Bacteria; kingdom Pseudomonadati; phylum Pseudomonadota; class Alphaproteobacteria; order Rhodospirillales; family Thalassospiraceae; genus Thalassospira; species Thalassospira sp. UBA848. The sequence continues at coordinate 108,259 of NZ_DBGS01000090.1, forward strand.
TCGATATTCAAACCGGGCAGGTCAGTTCCGTTGAGGCACTTGCACGTTGGGAAAGTGTCTTGATGGGGCCGGTGTCGCCGGGGACATTTTTTCCGGTGGCGGAAAAGACCGGGCAGGTTAGTTTCCTGACCCGGGTTCTGTTTGAAAAACTGCTCAGAGATATGTCGAGCTGGTCCGAAAAACTGCCGGTCTCTTTCAATCTGTCTGCGCGCGATATTGTTTTGTCCGATACCGTCCAGTGGCTGATTGATGAAATCAAAAACCATAAAATCGACCCCGGTCGATTAACGTTCGAGGTTACCGAAACCGCGTTCTTGCGCGATTTCGAAGCGGCGCGCACAAGCATCCGGTACCTGCGCGAGCACGGCGCGCGTATCGCCCTTGATGATTTCGGTATTGGCTATTCCAGTCTGCGCTATGTCCACGAGCTGGAATTTGATGTGCTTAAGGTCGACCGCATCTTCGTGGCCCCAATACCACATAGCGAGCGCAGCCGCCGCATTGTGAAGACAGTGCTTGATATGTGCCAGAACCTTGGCATCGACTGTGTTCTTGAAGGCATCGAAAGCGAAAGCCAACGCGATGTTCTGACCGGGATGGGCGGACGATTGATGCAGGGCTATTTCTTTGCAAAGCCGGAACGTGACATCAGGCTTGATGGATTGGCGGGCACATCCGGGGACTAAACCGATAGGTTTTTATGAAATTGTGCGGGCTGCGACTCGGTTAATAATCCCGCAACCAGATGGCGGTACTCTGTCAGAAGACGAACCGGTATCGACATAGCGTGACGTGATCATCGGTTCCGAATTTTGATGGTAACGGGGCCGTGACCATGTCATCGCAGACAGAAACTTTGCATGCATCCGCAATGACCGTCGCGGGCGAGATTGATCTTGCCCCGGAAATCCGCACCCGCCTGCGTCACCTTATCGACAGTCTCCCCGATCAGCCGGCCCGTCTTCGGGTTTTAGGTCACGTATTGCTTGATCTTGGGCTATCTGAACTTGCGTTAAATGCCTTTGGCCGCGCGTTACTGATTGATGATCTTGATGGTGCGACCCATCTGGGCCTGACCCGGGTTTATATTCAGACCGGACGCCGGGACCTTGGCCTTGAACATCTTGAAATTGCCATCAGTCTGCGTCCGGACGCACGGGAATTGCGGGTTCTTGCCGCAGACCTTCTTGGGTGCCGGGATAAAATGCGCGCACTTGATCAGCTTGGTGCCGTGCTTGCCTCTGAACCGGGGCATGCTGGTGCGCGCAAAGGGTTGGCCAATTTGGTGCGCGCTGCCATATCAAGTCGCATGCAGAATGGCTCTGGAAAGGCTGACACCAAACGCGCAGAGCCCGCTTTGGATCGCCGGCAAATCTTGTGGGGGGACGTCGAGCCGTTCGATGACCTTGTACAATCGTGTGTCGGTTCGGCGCGCTACGTTTCCTGAAAGCCAGTTTCCTAGCGATTAGAGGCCGTCGCCGCCGGGATCTTGGCCGATTGCAACGAAACAATCGTGAAATCATCATCAAGCTGTGCTGGTGCCCGGTCCATGAACTGGTCCGCGATCTGGGCTGCCAGGTCAATGTCAGCCCCGCCTTCGAGAACCGTCTCCTGTAGCATCGTAAGCAGGCCCTGCTCACACAGGAACTGGCCATGATCAAGGGTGGTTTCAATCAGGGCGTCACTGTAAAGCAACAGGAAACTGTCCTTGTCAAAGGGCACTTCACGGGTTTCGTATTGGGCATCGCGGACAACGCCAAGGGGCACGCCGGATCCGTCAAGGTAGCGCGCCTCGCCCGTGACACTGTTGCCGAGTACCGGCGACGTGCAGGCGGCACTGGCATAGGAAAAGACGTTCTTTTGCCGATCAACGATACCATACAGCATGGTCGCGTATTGGCCGACAGGCAGAAGTCCCTTGAGGTGGCGGTTGAGTACCTGCAAATAGACATCAGGTGCCTGCTCATGGAGCTGTTCTGACCAGATCAGGGAATGAAGGCGAAATGTGTTAAGCGCGGCCCCCAGTCCATGACCGGCAAAATCGACAATATAGACCCCCAACCGATGGTCATCGATCGGGACCAGCCCCCACATGTCGCCACCCAGTTCAGAGGACATCTGGAATGTCGCACTGATGCGCATGCCGTAATCCATCCCGACGCCACGATAATGTTCGGGGGCCGGGTTCAGGTTTTCTTGCATGTTGCGTGCAATTTCCAGTTCCGACTGCGTGCGTTCCTGATAGGCCTGAAGCCGTTGCACGAGAAGGCGGTTTTCCAGATGGATCTTCGTACGTGCAATCAGTTCGGCCTTGTTTAGGGGCTTGAGAATAAGGTCAGTGGCACCGTCATCGAAAATTCGCGTGCGGCCTTCGTTTTCTTCAAGTGCTGTCTGCGCGATGATCGGTGTCTTGGCATAGGCCGGATCTGCGCGAACTGCCTTGCATACGGCATATCCGTCCAGCTTGGGCATGATGATATCAAGGATGATCAGGTCGGGATTATGTTCCTTGATCTGGGCAATCGCGTCTTCACCATCTTTGGCAAATACCAGATTGGTAAAACCGTCCGCGCGCAAATAGGATGCAATGATTTCACGCGATAACATCGTGTCATCAGCAATCAGGATGGTTGCGTTTTGTGGAAGCCGAAGCTCTGCCTTCGGTGAGGTGGCCAGTCGGCGTTCAAGGTCGGTAAGAAATGCGGCATCTTGCGTGGCGTTTTCGGTCTGGCCATCATCAAAAGTCAGTTCAATTGTACGTCCTCCGCGCAGGAAATTGACGGACTGGCAAAGGCTCCTGATCAGGGGCAATCCCCGGCCAAAGGTCGTATCCTTGCGGTCAATATTGGCTGTCGCCTTTTCATCGGGCGGGATGAAGCCGTTACCCTGGTCGTTGATGGTGATGACGATATGACCATTCTTGCGTCGTCGTGCTGTCAGAACCATTGCACGTGCACCGTAATGCGCAGATGCAAGACGGCGCTCTGTTTCCTCGCCAAGCTCCTTGAAGCGGTCCATGGACAAATGGCCGCCAGTATCAAGTTCCAGGTTGCCGTGTATCAGAGAGTTGGCAAAAGCTTCTTGCACCGCCATTTCAACCGACGACGCAATGCTATCGCCAATCAGTCCGCGATGGCGCAGGCTTGTCACAAACTTGCGGGCCACGGGCAGGTGATAAGCACTGCGCGTCGACAGACAAACCATAAGGTCATGTTTCGGTAATGGCTTCTTGCCTGCAACCGGCGCAAGGTCACCAAGGTCCAGTTCGGGAAAGCATTCGACGAAGGCTTCACAATTCAGGCGGATCAGACTGCCAAGCCAGTCACGGCCGACTTGAGAGGGCAGAACGCAAAACGAAAACCGACTTTGACTTGAAAAGTCTTCAGGTGTTGGTCCGAAGGCATACTTGACGGAAGTATCGTCTGGTCGGTGCCAGATATTTTTGCTGTCGAAAAGCAGGTCAACGTCTTCTTGCGCAACGGATTGCGCGACAGCGATCAAATGTTTTGCACGGGACTCACCGCCAGCAGGCATGGATCAGTCTTCCAGCCGGAACAGGGTGTCAAAACGCGCAACTTCAAGCATGCGGCGGACTTGCCCTTGTGCACCGCGCAAGGTCACAGTGGTGTTTGTTTTTTCGCCCTCATCACGGGCAAGCAACAGCATGCCAAGACCGGCGGAATCAATGAAATCAACACCGGCGATGTTCAGGACAAGGGTGGATGATTCATGCCCGCGGACTTCTTCGATCAGTTTGCGAAAACTCGAATGGTCTCCAAAAGTAAAGCGACCGGTCACTTCTACGGTGGTGATGCCATCTGCAAATTCTGTCTTGTAGTTCAAGTCCGAACTCCCCTTATCGCGTGTAACCAGAGCAAACACCCCGGTAATATCTATGCTTTTCTTAACGTTAAGCTGATTGTGTATGGTTTGGGTAGTGACTGCAACAAATGTTAGTAGTTGTGGGATGAGCAAGACTGTCGGTATGCTAACCCACAGTATTATATCGGGATACGAACAAGAAAATGCCAGAGCAGGCAAGCATCGTAATTGTTGAGGATACACTGTCGTTGGCGCGCGTGTATCAGGATTACCTGCGTGCTGATGGTCATGTTGTTGATCACGTTGTAAATGGGAGCAATGCGATCGAACGGCTGCGTCAGAACCCGCCAGATGTGCTTGTTCTTGACCTGGTTCTACCCGATATGGATGGCCGCGAAGTGCTTCGCGCCGCGGCCAATATTGCACCAAAATGCAAAATCGTTGTGATCACAGCACACGGATCGATCAATATCGCGGTTGAAGCGATGCGTGACGGTGCATGGGACTTTCTGCTAAAGCCGTTTACAGCTGACAAGCTGCGCGAAACTGTTGCAAACGCTGTTAAAGGCGCGCCAACACTTCAGTCGCCGCCAGATGAGCAAACGCAAGACACTGATACCGACGAGATGTATTTTGACATCATCGGCGGCTCAGAGAATATGCGTGATATTTATCGCATCATCGAAAATGCCGCGCCGAGCCGTGCCACCGTTTTTGTTACCGGAGAATCGGGCACCGGTAAGGAGCTTGCCGCAGAAGCGATCCATCGTCGTTCCGAACGCGCGAAAGAGCCATTCATTCCGCTGAACTGTGGTGCCATTCCCAAAGACCTGATGGAAAGCGAGATTTTCGGTCACGTCAAAGGGGCATTTACCGGGGCTGTTACCGACCGTGAAGGTGCTGCACACCGTGCCGACGGTGGCACATTGTTCCTTGATGAGATCTGTGAAATGGATCTTGATCTGCAGACAAAGCTTCTGCGTTTCATTCAAACAGGGTCATTCCAGAAGGTTGGCGGCAGTTCGATTGAAACAGTCGATGTACGCTTTGTCTGCGCAACCAACCGTGACCCGCTTGAAGAGGTCCGGTCCGGCCGGTTCCGCGAAGACTTGTATTACCGGCTGCACGTCATCCCGTTGCATATGCCGCCCCTGCGTGATCGCGATAACGACATTCTGCAGATCGCCAATTTCTACCTGCAACGCTTTACCCGCGAAGAGGGACGTGACTTTGAACGGTTCAGTCCCGAAGTCTCGGCGCTTTTTGCACGCTATTCATGGCCGGGCAATATTCGCCAACTTCAAAACATTATCCGCAACATTGTTGTGTTGAACAACGGGACCGAGGTCACGCTTTCAATGGTGCCGCGGCCGGTCAATAGTGGCTCCGACGGTGAACAATTCGGGTCGGGCACGATTGAGGCCCCGCCGCCACACCCGGTTGTTTCCAGTGAACCGGGCAGGCCCGGTCGCCTGTGGGAAGGGGACCCTGAAGCCCTTGCCTTTCTGGCCGGGGCGCGCCAGATGCGCAAGGTCGTTGAAAACCATCGGTCTGACCGGAACAATGAACTGCTTGGCGCAAGCGTTGGTATGAGCGTCGGCGCAGATGAAGGGACTGAATTATCCCCACCATCATTTGGAGCAGGTGGGAGCCCCCTTGGCGAGATAAAACCCCTTTGGCTGGTTGAAAAGCAGGCCATAGAAGAAGCAATTGAACGTTGCGGGGGATCGATCCCGCGTGCTGCTGATGCGTTGGGAGTTAGTCCTTCGACGATCTATCGCAAAAAGCAGTCCTGGGAAGAAGACGACCACTAGGGTCGGGTGGCGAGTGGATCAAACCCAACTGGCCATGGCATCTTCAAGGCGTTTCCAGTCCGATGGTGTGCCGGGCAGACCAAATCGAACCTTGTTCACATCATGATCAAACAGCCGGACCAAAATCCCCCGCTGCGCCAGATGATCGGCCAAGGCACCACAGGCTGCGCCATCATAGTATCGAAACAAATCTGTTCCGCCAGATAGCACCAACTCGCTGTTTCCTGTCACCATTTGATCCAGTCGCAAGGCGTCGGAGGCAAGGCGGGTTCGGGTTTCTTTTTGCCAATGCGTGTCCAAAAACGCGTTTGTGCCGACAACAATTGTCGGACCGGGAATGGCCCATGGGCCGATGCGACTTTCCAGATCGCTGGCAAGGTCGCTGTTCATGACAGCACAGCCAAGACGTGCGCCGGCCAGTCCGAAAAACTTGCCGAATGATCGCAGGACAATGGTGGTTGGGAGCTGGTCAATATCAGCGCAGACCGATTGGTCTGGAGTGCAATCCATAAAGGCTTCATCGACAACCAACCAGCAACCACGTGCAGCTGCAAGGCTGCCAAGTGCGACAATGTCAGCCGATGCGAACATTGCGCCGTCAGGATTGTTCGGGTTTACCAGTATGACAACGGTTCCTGCTTTTGAAGCGCCAAGGATTGCCTTCGCCGTTTCGTATCTGTCTTGTGGACGGGTTTGGTGGCAATCAATCTGATATCCCGCGCGTAGCCAGCAGCGTTCATGTTCGCCATATGTCGGTCCCATGACATGTACGCGTGTTTCCGCTGTCGATACCATTTGGTCTTTAAGCCAGAAGGGGATGGTCTGGATCAGGGCCTGTGTGCCCGGTGCGCAGACAATGTGTTTGGTCGTCGGTGTTCGATAGTATGCTTTGGCAGCCTGCTTTAACGCATCAAGCTCCGCGCTGAGCGGTAGCCTTTGCCAATGCGCGAGATCAACGTTGCCGAGCGGGCAGGAAACCGGATTGATCCCGGTGGACAGGTCCAGCCAGTTCTTTGCGGGTATATTATAGCGCTTTGCCGCCGTGTCGATCGCACCACCGTGATTGATCGGGGTGTGATGCTTGGACGGTGTCTGGTCGTCTGTCATGTCTTGTGCCAAGCCTGATCCCGGTTGTCGTTCAGAAAGCCTTGTGACGGGGGCGTTTAACGCGCTTGCCATCAAAGGAAGTGCTGCGTATCGTCCGGCCATACTCAATACCGGACATTTTCCCATGATCACACCCCAAAATGCCACCGACATTCAGGTTTGGCAGAAGCTTAACCCGCAACTTTCCATTTCTGCTGATGGCTCAATGAAGGCCGAAATTGCTTCAACGGGCACAGATTGCGGTGGGTTTGATCGGGATGTGCTTTCGGATCGTTTTTGGGATGAAGGTTACTTTCTGCTGCGCGATATTCTGCCGACTTCCGACCTTGTGCGGCTGCACGCGGGTATTGAAACACTGGTCGCAAATGGAATGTCACCGTCCCTTATTTATCTGTATGACGAAGCGTGGGGCGTATTTCGCCGTTTGCGTCCGGTCCTGAGCCACTTCTTGGGCGACAAGGTTGCTTTGCTGCCACATTTCTGGGCGTGGCATGTCGATCCGCGTTCAGATGGCAGTGGTTGGCCGCCGCATCGCGATTATCAGGGTGAAAGTGTTATCGGGGATGACCTGTTGATCAGCCTTTCACTTTGGGTGCCGCTTAGCAATGCGACGCCAGAAAATGGCTGTATGTATGTCTTGCCACGAAACTTTGAAAAGACTTATACGGCGCCGGTTTCAGCGCCTGATGAAGTCCGTTTGCAGGATGTTCGTGCGCTGCCTGCTCAGCCCGGCGCAGTCATGGGGTGGCGGCAGGATCTTTACCACTGGGGAGGACGTGCCAGCCCCCATGCCAGTGAACCACGGATCAGCCTGTCACTCGAATTTCAGAACGCCGCTTTTGATCCGCTTGCAGATGAATTGTTGGCACTGGACAATCCGCCGCCCTTTTTGCAGCGCCTAACCTTGATTGCCGCCCAATTTGAAAAGTACAGGCACATGCAATCAATCGACGAGGATACCTTGGTTTGGGCGCAACAGGTGCTAAATGCATGCAAGGCAACCGTATCCAGTTAATCTGCGCTGCCTAATACTTTGTGTGACTCTGCGATCGGTTGGGTTGAGAAATGTCGTATGAAAGCCAATAATAACGATTGTAGCGCGTAGAGGGTGTGCAAATGGAATTGATTGATACCGCCCGGTTTAAAGAATTGTGTGACGCCCTTGGCAAGGATCAGGTCCTGCTTCTGGTGAATTTGTTGCCAGCATCTTACGAAGAAGAAAAAGTACTTCTGATCTCGGCGGCTGATAATAAGGATATTGAGGGCGTTCATCGATCAGCACATGCAATCAAGGGCATGGCGCGAAACATGGCAGCACAGCAACTTGCGGAAATGGCGCTCGCACTTGAAAGCTTCGACGGTCATTTTGGTGATCCACTGTATGACCGGATTAAGCAGCTTGATCAGTCCGTGAACGATACGCTTGCGGCCATGCAGGAGTTGCTGGCGACCAAATAGTCGGCCTTGTGGCGTAATTAATTGCGTTCCCTGCCAAACCGGGCGTTCCAAGCCAGTTTTCGTGTGCGTTATTTTTTATTTCCGCTCAGCCGTTTAGGCAAACTGGCCGCGAAAAATGCCGCCAGCCAATAGAAAATGCCGTAACACCCCCTACATGAAATATTGATGCACCTCAGCTTAGCCGAGTTGAGCCAGGTGCCAAGACTGCTTGTGACCGTCCCAAAAAGGAGGCAAGAGTGGCGAGCTATAAGAAACTCTCTGGAGAAATTGATCAGGAAACTTCTGCACGTCGCCTGCGTGGAGCACCGACCTATGACAAGTGGCGCCGCGATGACCTGTATCATCTGGCCGCGCAGAAGGGGATCAAGAACCGGGCAAACATGTCGAACGAAGAATTGGTTGCCGCGCTGCGACAAACCCAATCAGGTGGCGGCTGAAAAGCTGGATAATCGTTCTTGATATTGTAAAGTACCGGTTCCAATTCTGTTCCCCCGAGATTATATACATATGTATATGTGAATCTGCCAAACGAGTTGGACGATACCCGACGGTCAATCGGGTGTTGTCGCGCTTAAGGTGTGCAGTGTTTTCAGGGGCGTCAGGCCGCTGGAGATTGAGTTATGCCAACGCAAATCCGCTAGCGGAGGCGAAGGTCAATAGAAACAAGAATAAAAACAGGAAGCCGTTTTGAAGCCCTACGCCGTGCTTTTTCTCTTGGGACTGGTTGCGTTGTTGGTAATGCCAGCACACGCACAAGTGACGACACCAGATCGTTCAGATGCGCCGGTGCGCGTCGCTTTCATTAATCCGGGTTATGGAGATCGCGGCTTCTGGAAAGATGTGCGCGGTACCATGCAGGCTGCCGCCGATCAGTTCGGGTATGAATTGATCGTGTTCGACAGTGACCGCGATAGCAAGATGATGATCGAAAGCGCACAGAGGGTTTTTGATCTTGTTCCGGCCCCTGATTACATCATTGCCGTCAACGAGCACCAGCAAGGAGCCCGGATTGTTCTTGAAGCGGCAGAACGCGACATCCCGGTGATCATGTTGCTCAATGATCTGACCCAGGAACAGAAAGATGCACATGGCTATCCGGTCAAGGATTTTGCCAATTGGATACTGACCCTGACGCCGGACAATGAGCGAGCGGGTTATGATATTGCCAAATCCCTGATTGATGGCGCACGGCTTGAAAACGAATACCAGCACCGCAAACCGCTATGTCTTCTGTCGATTGCCGGAGATAGCAAGACACCAGCCTCGTTGCAGCGATTGCAAGGACTGGATCATGCCCTTAGCCGTTTTCCACTTCTCAGGGAACAGAACCGTTTGGTTGCCAACTGGTCATATGACGAAGCCTTTCGCCAGACCCAAAGCTGGTTGAAGCGCGACGGGTGTGTTGACGCCGTTTGGGCAGCCAACGACGATATTGCGCTTGGTGCGATTGCCGCGCTTGAGGAGGCGGGGCGCAGGCCCGGCAAGGATGTCTTTGTTGGCGGCCTGAATTGGTCGCCGGATGGCTTGCGCAAAGTTTCCGATGGCGAGATGACCATGACGCATGGCGGGCATTTTTTTGCCGGGGCATGGGTAATGGTCTTGCTTCACGATTACATTAGCGGTGTTGAAACTCTCTACGAGAATCCCGAAATCTCATTCAGGATGGAAGCCATTACGCGCGAAAACATATCCTATTTCGTGGACGTATTGGGTAACAGGGATTGGGGCAGTCTGGACTTTAAAGAATTTAGTGTTGCCAATTCCCCGCCCGGAACAGAGTATAACTTTGTATTGCACCCCGGCGACGGCCAAGAGGAATGATCAAGGTCGTCATCGGATAGCCCCATCAGGAAGACGAGGTCGATACGGTTGGCAAGACACACTGATGAAACGCAAGGAGATGCTCTTGCCGGCCTGAAACTGGGTAGCACAATCGCGGCCCGTCAGTTGAAATACTCGCTGCTCCTGGCTGTCGCGCTCGGGCTGCTGATTGTCGCAATCCGTGGCTATCAGGACTACTATTGGCTTAATGGTGTTTATCAGCAGGGCAATCAGCGTCTGATTTCATCAAGTGTGCCGGTTGCGACTGCGGTATTGACCCAACGTGACCGCGAACTCGCAGATGTGATGGTACGCGGGATGCTTAACAACCGCTCCATCGCGCGTGTTACCCTCACCAATGCCGATGACGGAATTTTCTTTGAACGAAAACGGCGAGCGGGCGAAATTCCGACATCTCGTTGGGCAGAGAGTATGTTTGGCGGGTTGCAAACGATCACGGTTCCGGTGCGCGACCCTGGCCAAACCCCTGTGACCACCATTGGTGAAATGGTGATCGACCTCAATCCACAGGTCTATGTCAGCGCCTACATGACGCGTCTTTCCTGGTCATTTCTGGCGACGATGGTTCTTGCTGTGGTCATGGCTGCGTGTTTCGCTGCCATGAGCTATTTTGTTTTTTCCCGGCCCGTCATTCGCCTTGGAAACTACATTGTCAACTCCGACCCGACAAATAGCAGTCGCCCCCTTAAGATGCCTCCGTATCATCGACATGATGACGAGATCCAGTTACTGGGCTCTGTGACAGTGGGACTGTTTGGCATGATTCGCGGACAACTTGGCGAGTTACGCAAGGCACGTGATGAATTGCAGGACGAAAAAGCCAATCTGGAAGAGCGCGTCAAACTCAGGACGCAGGAACTCAACGCAGCGATGCAAAAGCTTGAGGTAATTGCATCGACAGATCCATTAACCGAATTGCCCAACCGTCGCGCGTATCTTGCAAGACTTGATGAGACCATCTCGACCTGGCGTCGTCGCGGTACCCCGGTATCTGTTATTTTGCTCGATATCGACCGTTTCAAGGCACTGAATGACACCCATGGTCATCAGGCCGGTGACGCCGTGCTGGTTGCATTGGGGAAGGTGCTTCGCAGGACCTTGCGGTCAATCGATCTTCCTGCGCGTATGGGGGGCGAAGAGTTTGCTGTCTTGCTGCCCGGAGAGGAACTTGAAGGTGCGATGATCCTTGCCGAACGCCTGCGTTCGGCGCTTGAAGCCACCATTGTCGAGTATGGCGGGAGCAAACTTTCCTTTACCGCAAGCTTTGGCGTGTCAGGTTTGCCATCGCCAAACGCGTTGGAGGCGTTTGACCCGAAAATCGTACAGCGGTTTGAGGTCATGCGATCATCAGTGGATGCAGATATATCGGGGATCTTGTATTCGATTGCGGACCGGGCGCTTTATGATGCCAAGGCCTCTGGCCGGAACCGTTGCAAACTCGCAGATTTCAGCAAACTTTCAGAGCTCACTGACCTGTTCCCGTCTGACGTCTGATCGCTGCGTGGCAGGGCGGGGGTCCGCACATCCTTGTTGGGGCACTTAGTTGCGGCCGTCGTCGTTTCCTTGTCGTGAAATACGGATGTCACGATGGATTGAAACGCTCATTAACAGACCGAAACTTACCAGAATGGTCATCATCACCGTGCCACCATAAGACACAAGTGGCAGCGGCACACCCACGACTGGAATAAGCCCCATCACCATGGCGATGTTGATAAATACATACAGGAAGAAGGTCGAGGTCACACCGATTGCGACAAGGCGACCGAACTGGTTTTGACAGCGCAATGCAATGACATAGCCATATGTGATCACCAGCGCATAAAGACCCAGCAAAGCCATTCCGCCAACCAGACCGAACTCCTCGCCAAGCATGGTAAAGATGAAGTCGGTTTGTTTTTCCGGCAGGAAGTTCAAATGGCTTTGTGAGCCAAGCATGAAACCCTTGCCAAACAACCCACCAGAGCCAAGAGCGATCTTGGATTGGGTAATGTGATAGCCAGCACCGAGCGGATCATTTTCCGGGTTAAGGAAAGTCAGGACGCGGTTTTTCTGGTATTCGCGCAGGAACTGCCAGCCAATTGGAATAGCGGCAAGCGCACTGCCCAGAACCAGGGCAAATTTCCACACCCGCACACCAGCCAGCCAGAAGATTACGCCACCACCTGCAATCAAAAGCAATGTCGTGCCAAGGTCGGGTTGGCGCAACACAAGCGCCGATGGGGCCGCAACCATCAGAATTGGCGGGATCAAAAGCGGTATGCGCCCGACATCCTCGGGCGTCAAGCCGTGGAAGTAACGGGCAAGGGCAAGTACCAGGGATATTTTCATCAATTCGGATGGCTGTAGCTGGAAGAAGCCCAGATTGATCCAGCGTTGCGCCCCCATGCCGATGTCACCCTTGATCTCTACCCCGATCAGCAACACAAGTGCGACGAAGTAGGAGAAATAGGCAAGTCTTAGCCAGATGCGTATGTCAGTGACTGCGATGATGATCATCAGCGCAGCACCAACGGCAAAGCGCATCATCTGGCGTTCCGCCCATGGTTGCAGCGATCCGTTGGCCGCAGAATACAGCATAGCAAAGCCGATCCCTGACAGCGCAGCGATCAGAAGCACCAGTGTCCAGTTCAGCAACAGCAACCGTCGACCGATGGGAACATAATCCGGATCTTCGCCAATGCGATATTTGCTCATGGCCATTGCTTAACCCTCACCCTGATTGGTTTGGGCAGGATTGCGGCGCAGGCTTGCACTGTTGGCTTGGTTGGCAGCCGAGATGCCCTGGCGCGCAGATTGGAGTTCCTGTGCCTTTTGCAGCAGGTCACGGACAATTGGTCCAGCAACACTTGAGCCACCCCCACCATGTTCGACGACCACGGCACAGGCGTAGCGCGGATTGTCTACTGGCGCAAATGCGACAAACAGGGCATGGTCGCGGTATTTCCACGGCAACACATCGTTATCAAGCACGCCGGTTGTCTGACGTTCACGCATGGTGATACGCCGAACCTGACTTGTACCACTCTTGCCGGCCATTTCCATGCCTTTGATGTCTATTCGTGCGCGGTACCCTGTGCCGCGCAATTCGTTTGTTACGCCATTCATGGCGTCGCGAACGCGTGCAAGGTGCGCACGATTGACCTGAAGTTCCGGGAACTCTTCTACTTCACGGCTGGTAACCCCGTCGGGGGTCACCTTGTCACGGGTCAAATGTGGGCGAACTGCCTTGCCCGATGCCAGTCGTGCGGTCATCGTGCAAAGTTGCAGCGGCGTTGCCAGAACATAGCCCTGCCCAATAGAGGCGATCAGTGTTTCACCACCTTGCCAGCGTTTACCCAACTGGATTTCTTTCCAGTCCTTGGTCGGGATCAGGCCGTTGCGTTCGTTAGGAAGATCAATGCCGGTATCTTCGCCAAGGCCAAGCTTGTGCGCCATTGCCGCAATGCGGTCTATCCCGATTTTCTGGGATATTTCATAATAGTAGACGTCGCATGAATGCTTGATGGAATCATGCATATTCATCCAGCCATGACCGCCGCGTTTCCAGCAATGGAACCGTGCATTGCCAAGATCAAGATGCCCGTTGCAGAAGAACTTCTGATTGGGCGATATAATGCCTGCTTCAAGTCCAGCAAGCGCGACGCACATCTTGAATGTTGAACCCGGCGCATACGTGCCGTTAACGGCTTTGTTTGACAGCGGTGCATACTGGTTGTTGACCAAACTGTTCCACAGCTTGTGCGAAATACCATTGGTAAAGGCATTCGGGTCGTAGGTCGGATGTGACGAAAGCGCCAGTACTTCGCCACTGTGGATGTCCATGACGACCGCGGATGCACTTTCCTTGTCTGACAGGCGCTGATTGGCATAACGCTGCAATTCAAGATCCAGTGTCATGACAACGGTGTTGCCACTGTCACCTTCCTCGCGTTCCAGTTCACGAATGACACGTCCAAGGGCGTTGACTTCGACCTGACTTGTTCCGGCCGTGCCACGCAGTGCAAGGTCATAAACCTTTTCAATGCCGCTTTTGCCAATGGTAAAGCCGGGGAGTTCCAACAGCGGATCGCCGGTCAGTTCCTTTTCCGAGACGGCGGCGACATACCCCAGAGTATGCGCAAGATGCGGGCCTTCTGGATAGTCGCGTGACCGTCCGGCATCAATGATCAGTCCCGGAAGATCTGGTGCGTTTACACCAACGCGGGCGACTTCATCCCATGTAAGGTTATCGCGCACGGTAACAGGCACAAAGGAACGCCGGCGGGCAACATCACGTTCGACGCGCTCGATGGTATCAGGGCCCAGTTCAATAATCTGATCAAGGACTTCAAGCGTGCGGCGAACATCAGGTGTTTGTTCGCGCACGATCATGATGTGATAATTCTGACGGTTTACCGCCAGAGGAATACCAAACCGATCGGTGACCAACCCACGCGGCGGCGGCAGCAGGCGGTGCGAAATACGGTTTTCGTCTGCCAGTGTCTGATAGCGATCACTTTCAAGCACCTGCAGGTAGTACATCCGTGCGGCCAGACCCGTCAGCAAAACACCCTTGCCCGCGCCCAGCATCAGGGCGCGTCGGGTGAATAATCTGAAACGGTCTGAGTCACGATGCCACATGGGCGATGGATACCTGTTTTTCGTCAGCGACCTTAAAGTCGGGTCGTCAATTTCGGGCTGGTTTTATCGCGCTTGAACAGGGAATAAAACCACCTTCTGTAAACATAGTGGATAGCAGTTGCCAAAACATCAATATTGCGCAGTTTCGAGTTCGCGCAAGGCTGTCAAACGTAGCGCAGAAGACTGTTTTGCGCACGCGCCAGAACCCAGGCAACAATCGGAAACAGCACGGCCGTCAGAACATAGCTGATCAGGGTTGCTTTAATCGGCAGCAATGCGCCAATAAGTGCGGAACTGAGCAGCCACTGAACCAGAAGAGCCGGAATGGCAACAAGGGCAAAGCCCCACCACATGACGCTAAATGGCTTGTTGTGGAAAAAACGCCCCTGACTTGCCGATCCGGTCTGCACCAGCAATAGCACAAGCGGGCTGACACCAAGCGGCAATCCCATCAACAGATCTTGCACAAGGCCAAGCAGAAAAGCTGTGACACCCGTCAAAAGGTCGGGGCGGTTCACAGACCAGTAAAACACAGCCATCAATGCCAGCGCTGGCGAGGCTGTCGATAGAAGCGGTACACTGATCGGCAAAAGGTTGATCAGCAAAAGAACAAAGACACTAAAGGCAGGAAAAAGGCCGCGCGCAATAATGTCCAGTCGTTGCCAGACGCCGGGTTTCACTGGGCTTCCCCTGCCGTGTCAGGCGCGGCCGGTACGATGCCAACACCATCAGGAATATCTGGTGACAATTCTGTGGTGTTCCCGTCCTTGGTCGGGTGGCTTTGACGAATGCGCTCTTCGCTCAGAATTCCTTGAAGGCCATAATCGGCCACGCGCAGGTATTCCAGTTGATGGCGTCGGAACAACGGGGCGACCCGAACAGCGTTTTCTGAAACCGATGACACGATCCCGATCGGAATACCCGGCGGGAATGCGCCACCGTGACCTGACGTCAGAATACGGTCACCCGGCGCGACCGCTGCATCCGCAGTGAGGAACGTCAAAAGTGGTCGGTTGGTGTTGTCACCTGACAAAAACGCACGGTCACGAGAGTTTTCAACCACAACCGGCACGCGGGAGTTGATATCGGTAATCAGAAGTACCCGCGATGCCTGATAGCCTGCCTCGGCAACGCGGCCAATAAGACCTTCATCGGAAATCACGGCCTGACCCTTGGTAACCCCATCACGCGATCCGGCAGAAATCATCACACTGTGCGCATAGGCACCACCCATATCGGCGATGACCCGCGATGTCACCAGATTCAATGCCGGTGGCGATGTATAGGTTGCAAGGTCGCGCAGGCGGGCATTTTCGTGCGACAGATTGCGTGCGGCTTGCTGCCAGGCCAGCAATTGCTGGTTTTCGCGGCGCAGACGCTCATTCTCTTCATAGAGATGTGCAAGGTTGTATATCTTGTCGGTGAGTTCGTTGATGCTGGCCGCAGGGCGGGAAACGATGTTCATAACCGGGGAGACAAGGTCGGCCGAGGCCGCCCGGATCCGTTCGATCAAAACCGTATCGGCCTTGCCCAGAAGCATCAGGCCAAAGGCCGAGAAAATCAGCAATATAAAAGCGAAGCGGTGAAGGGCCGTGCGTAACGGCGAAAAGATACGCTGCTGCGGACCACCATGCTGTGCCAATGTATTCCCCGCGAATTCCCAAGAAGTTGTTCTGCATCCCGTGCGGGATATTCAACCATAACGAAATCACCGAGTCGCGTCCAGTAAGGATACGACCCGGTGATTAAAAATTTAGTCGACCTTGTTTAGTATGCTGTGTGCAGAACGTTACGCAGCATTTTCTTTTCTTCGAGCGCGCGACCGGTGCCCAGTGCAACGCAGGAAAGTGGATCATCTGCAATCGAAACCGGAAGGCCGGTTGCGTGACGCAGAACGTAATCAAGGTTGCCAAGCATCGCGCCGCCACCGGTCAGGACAATACCCTTGTCCACGATGTCAGCAGCCAGTTCCGGCGGGGTTTGTTCAAGGGCGACTTTTACCGCCTCGATGATCGCCGATACCGGCTCTGCAAGGCTTTCTGCAATCTGGCGTTCAGAAATCAGCAGTTCCTTCGGAACGCCGTTCATCAGGTCGCGACCACGAATTTCAACGGTTGCGCCATCACCGTCATCCGGGGCGCAGGCTGAACCGATTTCTTTTTTGATGCGTTCGGCGGTGCTTTCACCAACCAGAAGGTTATGCGTGCGACGGATGTACGCGATGATCGCTTCATCCATCTTGTCACCACCAACACGGACCGAACGGGCATAGACGATACCGCCCAGCGATAGAACCGCAACCTCGGTGGTGCCGCCGCCAATATCAACAACCATGGAGCCGGTCGGTTCGGTCACCGGAAGACCGGCGCCGATTGCAGCAGCCATCGGTTCATCAATCAGCCAAACCTTGCGTGCGCCAGCACTTTCAGCACTTTCCTGAATGGCGCGACGTTCAACTGCGGTCGAACCAGATGGCACACAAATGATGACTTCCGGGCTTGCGAAGTTGCGGCGGTTGTGGACTTTGCGGATGAAGTGCTTGATCATTTCCTCGGCGATGTGGAATTCCGCAATAACGCCGTCACGCAGCGGGCGGATCGCCTGAATGTACCCCGGGGTACGACCGAGCATCTGCTTGGCTTCTTCACCAACAGCAAGGACCTGCTTTTTGCCTTTTTCGTCGGTAATGGCCACCACGGATGGTTCGTTCAGGACAATGCCACGGCCCTTGACGTAAACCAGTGTGTTAGCGGTGCCCAAATCCACCGCCATGTCGGAGGATAAAACCCCAAGAAGCTTGGAAAACATTCCTGCCCTATGCCCCGGTTAATAGTAAAATCTTCAATGCGAACGTACCGGCTTTGATAGCGCAACGATTAAGCCGATGCACGAATAATCTGCGCAGGGGATTGAGGAATAATTAAGGCGCGCGATTTTCCTCAATCAAGGCGGAAAAAACATGATCAGGAATATGGTCTTGGCGGGTAAATTCAATTTCGGGTGCTATCGCCTGCCATACCCATTTTCGACAGGAATTCCGTGACCATGGTGACAATGACAGCGCTGCTTTCAACAGAAAGCGTTCTGCGAGTCGCTTGTTTTTCAATTATTTCACCGCTTTCGATGACCTCGAAGCTGACATTCGAGCGGCCTGGCAAAAGGTCGCGATCCATGCGCCAGTGACACCATGCGGGTGGATTGAACGGATCATCTTTAAGGCCGATCAAAAGGCTGGGCACAAAATTGTCCATTTCCGACATGCATTGTGGACGCAATCCGACAAGTGTTTTGAAATGATGATCGAAGTGCTTGGCGTGTCCCTTGCGGTAAATCGCAAGTTGTGCAGCACCAGCACCATAGCCATAGCCAAAGATCGCCACCCGTTCAGAATCAATGCCATCCATCCCCACCAGATAGTGTAATGCACTGATTGCATCAAACGCCCAATAGGTCAGACCGTGTTTTGGTGCCTCAAGGGACCCCTCGCTGCAATAGGCCTGCGATGGATGGGCTTCGTTTGGCGAAATTAACAGCACTCCCATACCGCGGGACTGCAAAATCCGGACCCAGTCATCAGGGAAGCTGCCGTCACAGTCGGGCAAGGCGACAACAGCCGGGTGTCGGCCAATGTTCTTGGCATCATCGTTTTGCGGCGGAAAGTACTGACCCGGAATATCGTCTTGCAGGCTTTCATCAACGGGTGGAACGGGTTTCCCCATTGAAGCCAAACGCTTGCGCAGGCCGCTTTGCGGATAGGGCAGGGACGGGATCGTAACCGCCTGGGGAGTGGTATCGACTGGCGTTGCAGCAGACACCTTAAAAGGCAGCAAAAGGCCAGCCACCGCAACTGATATGGCAAGCACTGCCACCAGCCGTTCAGGGCGTATGTTCACAGACATATGCACATCCCCTCTGCCAAGTTATCTGATGAGGTTAAAGCAGCATATCACAACATCAGTGTGGCGGATAATGGCGGGATCGCGATGCGTGGTCGTTCCGGTCAGTGGTCAGTATGCGAGGTCATCTGCATGAGCGCGCTACAAATGGTGGGGCGGTTGTTGAATTTCCCGCCACCCGGACCAAGTGCTGCAACAAAAAAGGGTGGCGAAATCGCCACCCTTTCGAAATGTCGTTGATCAGAGTGCCGCCTAGGAAGCCATGGCGTCCGGTGCGGTTTTCTTGCTTTTGTCGATCAGTTTGTTGACGGCAGTCACATAGGCGATGCATGACGCAACGACCGTGTCGGTGTCCGATGCATTGCCAACCACTGTGCGATCTTCGCCGTCGAGCTTGACCGTTACAGTGCCTTGCGCATCGGTGCCTTCGGTTACGGCGTGCACCTGATAGAGCTTCAGGCGCCAGTCATGCGGATAGATTTCCTTGATGGCATTGAAGGTCGCATCAATCGGACCGTCGCCGGTCGTTTTGGCGCTGCGGGTTTCCCCGTCGACCATCAGTTCCAGTTCTGCCGTCTGCGGGCCTTTGGAGCCGCAGGTAACGGTCAGGCCAACAAACTTGATGTGTTCGTTGTCACGCAAGCCGTCATCGACCAATGCGACGATATCGTCGTCATAGACTTCTTTCTTCTTGTCGGCCAATTCCTTGAAGCGCGCAAATGCATCTTCGATGGCGTTTGCGCCCAACTCCGCAAAGCCCAACTCCTTGAGCTTTTCCTTGAAGGCATGACGACCGGAATGCTTGCCCATCACCAGACTGGACTTGTTCAGGCCAATCGATTCCGGCTTCATGATCTCGTAGGTTTCGGCATTCTTGAGGAAACCGTCCTGATGAATGCCGCTTTCATGGGCAAAGGCATTTGCACCAACGATGGCTTTGTTTGGCTGAACGACAAAGCCGGAAACGGCTGATACCAGACGCGATGCGCTCATGATCTTGGTCGTGTCCAGACCCGTGGTGAACGGGAAGGCGTCGTTACGGGTGTTGATCGCCATAACGATTTCTTCGAGTGCCGCGTTACCGGCACGTTCGCCCAGACCGTTGATGGTGCATTCGATCTGACGCGCACCGGCATTCACCGCCGAGATCGAGTTGGCAACCGCCATTCCCAGATCGTTGTGGCAGTGAACTGACAGGATGGCCTTGTCGATGTTGGGCACCCGGTTGATCAGCATTTTCATCAGTTCGGCATATTCGGTCGGCGTGGTGTAGCCGACGGTATCCGGGATGTTGATCGTGGTTGCACCGGCATCAATGGCAGCTTCAACACAACGGCACAGGAAATCGTGCTCCGTACGTGAACCATCTTCTGCGGACCATTCGACATCATCGGTGAAGTTGCGTGCCAAGGTCACGCTTTCGATCACCTTCTCCAGAACGCGTTCCGGTTCCATCTGCAATTTGTATTTCATGTGCAGCGGGCTGGTGGAGATAAAGGTGTGAATGCGTTTGTTTTCAGCCGGTTCGAGCGCCTCTGCTGCGCGTTCGATGTCGCCTTTGGCAGCGCGGGCCAGCGAACAGATGGTCGGGCCGGATATCTGTTTTGCGATTTCGTTGACGGATTGGAAGTCGCCATTCGATGCGATGGCAAAGCCTGCTTCGATGACATCAACCTTCAGTTCCGCCAGTGCCTGCGCCACACGCAGTTTTTCATCGAGCGTCATCGATGCACCCGGGGACTGTTCCCCATCACGCAAGGTGGTGTCGAAAATGATGACGCGATTGTCGTTTGCACTAGCCATTGTCTTGTTTCCTGATCATTCGGGACTTTGCCCGGTATGTGAATTCTGTCTGGAAGGAGTGCGGGCCATCTGGCGCGACTTTTTCCCCTGAGCTGCGGCTAGTGGATCGACATGTTTTGTGTGTGATCCGGGCCGGCATGGTTCGCTCAGGGGCGAGTAAGTCGTAGAGCGCCTAGCTCTGCTAGACCAAGGAGACCGGAAATTAGGTTGAGGGCAGACAGCACAAGGGTGCGCGAAGCGCTGGCTTCGGCACGGTTGGCATATGCATCAATGTTGCAAATGTCTGCGGTCATCGGTCTTCATCAATTGGCTTCAAATACCAGCCTTGGCTGGTGACGCCCCCAATTTCGTCGCGGGGCCCCTTCAGGTCAAGTAATTTTTGTACCTTTTGGTCTGTTTTTTGAGTGGAATTTAGCGGCATCTCGGCAGAACCACTGTTTTAAGCCGCTGTTTCGCAGGGACAGTGCGTTGGCGAAGTTCCCGCGCGTAGCCGTGTTCGCGCGGAAGTGATTGCGGCCATACCAAAAAGAGACTGGTCGGCATTTCAGTTATCGGTTAGTGATTTCCGACCTGATGACGTCATGCCCCAAAATGACAGTCAGGACCGGGCGCCACCCCAGCCACAGGAACCTTTATGCTGAGTTTGTCGTTGATCGGGGCTTTTATCCCCACGGCCTTTTTTGTCTCTATTACGCCAGGTATGTGCATGACGCTTGCCCTGACACTTGGCATGACGATCGGTTTGAAGCGTACGCTCTGGATGATGATGGGCGAGCTGGTTGGTGTCGGGATTGTTGTCGTCGCCTCCGCACTTGGTGTGGCGGCCGTGATGTTGCAGTACCCGGCTGTATTTGCGGTCTTCAAATATATCGGCGGTGCTTATCTTGCATGGCTTGGCATCCAGCTGTGGCGTTCGCGTGGCCGGATGGCGATATCGGCCGAAGTCGAAGGTGCAAAGACAGCAACACCATTCGGGCTGGCGGCCCAAGGCTTTGTCACGGCGATTGCCAACCCCAAGGGATGGGCTTTCATGATCTCCCTTTTGCCGCCCTTTATCAGTTTGCAGCACGCCATCGCGCCACAGCTTTCGGTGTTGGTCGCGATCATCCTTGTCACAGAGCTGATTTGCATGACGCTCTATGCCACGGGTGGGCGGTCACTGCGTAAATTCCTTGAAAAAAGCGGCAATGTGCGGGTGCTTAACCGCGTTGCCGGGACCCTGATGATCGGGGTGGGTGTCTGGTTGGCAAGCAGCTGATCACGCGGATGGGTGTGTTTTCAGCAAGCGTCGAGAATTTTGTCTAATACAATTGGACATTTGATGTTTGTTTTGCCGTATCAACATAACAATATGTAATCAAACAACTGTTTGAGGATATTCGACCATGCGTGAAATACGCTGTATCGTTTTTGAGGACGGCGAACTGATCAAGTCAATACTGGCCCATAGTCGCCGGACCGGTAAGGCGCTTCCGGCTGGCCAGATCAGCAGCTTTGAAATTGAACGTAAACCGGAAGTCATTGCGCGTCTGACCATTAAGTCTGATGAAGGGCAAACGTCTATTGTGCCGACCGCAGGTGCCGAACTGGCAGCCGCAATGATTGCATACTGTATTGATCGCAAAGTCCCTGTGCCGGCCAATGCGGCCAAGTCAATTGCCGTCCTTGATGATCATGTGGCGCTTAAGATCACGATGACCGGGGAGCAGACCCGCTAGGGCGATTTTGATGTCCGGACCCGAAGCAAACACGAAAAAGGCGCGCTGATCAGCGCGCCTTTTCAATTCTGTCGTGGCGGATAGCGGACGGCTACCACTGCATCATTTTGCCTTTCAGCTTGCCCATGCGTTCGTCTTCATTCTTGAAGCTATGCTGTTCAGAGACACCATCCTGCACCTTGGTCATCAAAAGCCATTCTTTGACCTTCATGAAACGCGGGGCGAGGAACTGGTATGTCTGCTTGACCAGGTTGACGGCCTGCGGGCCACGTTCAAGCTCAAGTTCTTCCCATTGTTCGATCAGCGGCTGCCAAGCGCGCAGACGTTTGTAAAGGTCATCACGCTGGCTGCGGATATACTGGCGCTGGGACGTGAAGTTACGCAGAACCGACATGATCTCGCCGGTATTGGCATCAAGCTCGTCAAAGGTGTTCTCGAACTTCTTTTTGGCATCATCAAGCAGCCGGATGGCCTGCGTGACCGTTTCCAGAACACCTTTTTCATGGGCATAGATGCGCCGCAATTCCTGCAGTTTGCGATCCACCATCAGGATCTTGCGATACTTCACACGCAGGGTTTCGATGTATGACAGTTCATCAGCAACCTGGTGGACCAGGTTGACGACTTCTTCGCGGTTTTCCTTGCCCATGCCAAGTTTTTCGGCAACTTCGTCAAAGGCCTGGTTGATCTTTTTCTTGGTGTTCGGATCTTCGGCGATCTGCATCAGCTCGTCCGGATCGGTAATGAGCTCCTCGCTCCCCGACATCCACGTTACCAGCTGCATGGTGATACGGTTATAGGCGATCGCTTTGTGATCTTCGTCAACTGCCCATGATGCTTCACCCGTCAGCACTTCGCGCGGCAGGTTGTCGCCCGGGCGCAGTACGTTAATGAAGTTGAGCGCCTTGTCGATCAGATTGATCAGATCGCCATCTTTTGATTCAGGATCAATATCGAATTCCCGGCAAATCGCTTTCAGCGGCAAAGACACGACTGATCCTTCTGCCATTTTCAGGACAAAAAGAGCTTCGTCTGAGATGTCAGACTTCTGAAAATGGCATTCTTCGAACGTTTTGAAAATCTTGTGCTCAAGCTCGATCTTACGTTCGCTATTAGGTGTCTTCATCTGCTTCTCCGCCCTGCAAAGCCGGTGCACCACATTACTATGTTGTACATGACAGGCCCGATTGTTAGGTCATCGGTTCTGTTCTTTTGGCTTATTCGGACACTGTGTTAGCTCGGTGTCTTGCGTTGATTTTGTTCTTGTTTTCGGTCTCTCTGCTTTCAGAGATGCACTCGTTCATATCCTGTCTCAGTGTTTGCCGCGACGGCACTTCTATTGCCGAATACAGGTGTTTCTGCCGCCCTGCTTGGCCATATAAAGAGCGTTGTCTGCACGGTCAACAAACTCCAGTATATTCTCTCCAAGTTGGTAGGCCGTCAAGCCAATTGAAACGGTTAACTTGCCGAAATCCTTGCCGGTTTTTTTGTTTATAATGTGTTGGTTTGAAACGTTTTGTCGCAGCTTGTCGGCAAGCTTGGCCGCGTTCTCGGGCGATGTTTCGGGCAGGATGACCGCGAATTCTTCGCCACCATATCGCGCAACGGTATCGGCCCCTTTTGTGGAACTGACCAAAACCCGTGCGACAGCCTTGAGGACACCGTCACCTGTGCGATGCCCGAAATTGTCATTGAATTCCTTGAAGTGATCAATGTCGATCATCAAAAGTGACAGTGGCGCGCCAGATTCCATGGTTGTGGTCACGGCATCGCGCAATGAGTTGTCAAAATTCTTTCGGTTGGCAATTCCTGTCAGCGTATCGGTCAGGGCATCACGGCGAACGAGCTCAAGCTCTGTGCGTACCCGAAGTACTTCCTGGTGATATTCTTCAAGGCTGCCATTGAACGAATTAAAAGAGTCACGTGCCTGACTGGACTTTTCTGACAAGTTGCGGCTGACCGACCGTGCTTCCTGCAAGGTGATGTCTTCCGAAAGCAACTGTTGTGACGCCAGATCAATTTCGCCACAGAAAGAATCCGTTTCCCGCATGACCGATGTGACGGCCATCTCTACCCGCTCGACAGCAGATTGCAGCCCCTCGACCCCCTGTTTGAGATGCTGCTGCATGGCATGGGTGCCAAGATACTTGTGGTAAATCCGAAACACTGTCTCTTCATCAAGATCCTGCGTATTGCGGATCAGGACCTTGATCAACTGGCTGAGTTCGGGAACCTCATCTGTCAGGTAGCTGTAAAATACGTGATAAACCTGTGGCGTGGGCTGCAGGTTCAGTTCGTTAATAAGCGACATAACGCTGTGTGCGATGTCGCGCGGGTTTGCGATCTTGGTTGTCGCTGTCACGTCCTGTTATCCGATCCGAATATCATATCCATTCAGTCAAGCGTGTCCCAACTTAAACCCTGCATCGCTACGAACCGATGCTCTAGGCTGCCCGTGCACAATTAGGTGCAACATATACTTTTTATATTAGGCTTGCTCTATCATCGTCTAAAGCAAGGGGCTTTGTCACGCACTTCTACCCCTCAGACTATGACAAATTCAGACATCCCGAATGAATGGCTTTCAATATTGTCAGGTGACAACGGCGTCTTGCGCTTTGCGCCTGAATAGTCGGTAGTGGCGTATACGACGCGGGATCGTGGCATGATCACTGCGGCTACTATGAAAATGTGCTGATTTTATCCGTCATACGGGCGTCCGGGCTTCTGCCCCAATTCGGCGCAAGACTCTCACTTCATCCGTCCCGACTGTGTCCGGGGCAGTCTTTCTATTATCACTATCTGGTATTCAGATCGGGCGACCTTATATGGCTATTAGTCGGATGTTGCCCGGGAATGGCTCGCGCGTGACGGCATCCGCAGTAACCACGAGGGCAGGGCATTTAATTGATCCTTGATACCAGCCGAATAACGATGCGAGCAGCCCTGTTTTTCGGGCTTTTTATTGTCAGCGGCCTTGGGATTTCCGGTGCGAACGCAAATGATGCGGTGCGGGTTGCCAGCAATATCGTCTTTGATACCAAATGGAACCAACATGCTCTTCCCGGCCAGCGGCGGTTCATCACCCTGCTTGGCGCGCAACAGCGTCCGGTTGCGTTTGATGTTTTTCCCTATAACCGTTTTCGCGATGCGCTTGATGCGGGCCTGACCGACTGTATTCTTGCGTCGGACCCGGCACGTTTTGAAGACACCATCGCATCAGAAAGCAAGGTTCGCTTCGAACTTCGCGTGTTCCAGCGCATCGGTGCCGATATACAGACCCTGCCGCAGGTGGATATCGGAATCCTTGCCAATCTGCCAAGGCCGAGTCTGTCGCTTCGTGGGGAGATTGTCTGGCATGATCTCGGAAGTCTTGAGCAGGCTGTCGATTTGCTTGCGGCCGGGCGACTGACCGGGATCATCGGTGACAGCACCAATATTCGCATGTTTGGTCGAGCCGATATCATCCAGGTCGATTTGCCGCCGGTGATCACTGTCGACATCTCGCTTATCTGCCGCAATACAGAACCTTTGCGGGAATTCCTTTCTGGATTTGATTCATCTATGGGTGTGTACGATTCCGGGCAGGTGCCGCACGGTGACCTGCGTCACATGGTCGATTACGCGTGGTAGTGAAAAAAGAACTTAATGCATGAATCCATTGCACTAAGCCGAAATTTCGGTAATTATTGAAACGATGCAGTGCATCTTTCAAGTGCGTGGTTGCTCTCTGGTTGATGGTAATTGTGCCCTTGCGCGGTGTAAGGCAGGGACTGTTTTCAAGCATTTCTGAGTTTGGAAATGCGCATACTAAACTAAGGACGACTACGGATATGGCTACCGGAACGGTTAAGTGGTTCAATGCGACCAAGGGTTATGGCTTCATCACCCCGGACGAGGGCGGTAAAGATGCATTCGTGCACATCACCGCTGTTCAGCGTGCTGGTCTGCAGGGACTTGATGAAGGGCAGAAAATTCAGTTTGAGCTGATTGAAGGTCGCAATGGCCGCATGTCGGCAGAAGAACTCGCCATTCTCTAAATTCTATCTGGCTTGCAGCTTTTTTGCTGACAACCGTTAACGCGCCGGGCTCCCGGCGCGTTATGCGTTTAAGGGGATTTGGTGTAGGCTTGCCCAAACGTGAATAGCAGAAAACGTTGTCCCCGGTTATGAGCCTTGAACTCCCGGTTGCGCCGCGCAACGGCAGCACCGAAAAACAGTCAGAATGGCGCCATGCTGTCCGCCGCGCCTTGCTTGGATGGCGGTCCGCACTTGATGCCGCGACCCACCAGCACCTGTCTGACCAAATCCGTGGGTATTTTTCCGAGTTTCTTAAAGATCGCCCGGCAGCCACTGTCGGATTTTACTGGCCGATCCAGAACGAAATAGATCTGCGCCCGGTAATCGAACGTCACATCGCAAACGGTGGAACGGCCGCACTTCCCGTCGTGCCGGGTAAAGACCAGCCAATGGTATTCCATAACTGGACGCCCTTAACCGAAATGGTCCCCGGCTTTGCCCGCATCCCAGAGCCGCATGGCACAGATGAGGTTGGCGTTCATGTGCTGTTGGCGCCGTTGGTCGGGTTTGATCGGGCGGGCTATCGGCTGGGATATGGCGGTGGATTTTTTGACCGGACATTGGCCGCTGTATCGCGCAAACCATTGGTCGTCGGCATCGGATTTGAAGCCACAAGGCTCGCCGACATTTTGCCGCATCAATATGATGTGCCCGTGGATGTGCTGATTACAGATCAGGGGATCCGGTACGTTGACAGTCAGGCTTCATCCGCAGCCGACAAAATCGATCAATCCTCGCCACCATGTCACTTAAGCGACTAGCCTGCGTTTAATCCTCGTATCTGCTGTCGGATGTTCTGTCACGTTCGTAGTGATGTTTGACCGGAAGCGTTGGAAGCCATTCTTCCCGCCGGATCGTCCAAAGTTCATAGGTTGGTGCAAACTGATCCGGGGCATCGAATGCGCCCAAATGGACTTCGATCTCGTCTTCGGTCTGCGAAAAGACGGATGAACCGCAATCCACACAGAAATGCCGCCCCTGAAAGCTGCGCGTTTCCCCATCAACCTCGACGGCATGATCCGGAAAAACGGCAGAGGCATGAAACAGCGCGCCGTGATGCTTGCGGCAATCAAGACAATGACACAGCCCCACCCGATAGGGATCGCCCTTTGTCCTGAATCGGATCTTGCCGCACAAGCAGCCGCCGGTTGCGTGTTTCATGCAATGCTCCAATCACAATAAATAATGCGGCACTGTAAAGCGAAGCCGAACAGGCAGCAATTGCGTGGTTGTGTGAGAGGTCACAGCGATTTGGGAAGGGGCAAAGTGGCTGGGGAACCTGGATTCGAACCAGGACTGACGGAGTCAGAGTCCGTAGGTCTACCGTTAACCTATTCCCCAACAGAACTTTGCGTACGTCATTTATAGCCCGGAACGTACAAATAGCAGGACGAAAAATGCACTGCGATGTCCGGAAAGGTTGGCTGGGGAACCTGGATTCGAACCAGGACTGACGGAGTCAGAGTCCGTAGGTCTACCGTTAACCTATTCCCCAACAAAACTTGGTCCACCGTGCGCGACGTGCGGCGCGGTGTGGGGCGCTATGTATAAAACCCGCCCGGTTTTGGCAACCCCTTTTTTGTTTCGATCTGTTCAACCATGCGATTACCGCATACGGGATTTGCCTTGCCGGGGATTGTCGTTACACTCATATAGTTGATTCGCACGATCGTCACATAAATATCATGATGATCAGCGATCAAAGGTTTTGAGCATGTAACAAAAGGCAGGTTTTCGAACGGTGAAGCACGTTTCCCCCCATAGCAACTCGCAGAGGGCCAGCAGCCCGGCAGGCGGCGCTGCAATGGGCGGTAATGCCGTGCTGGATGGTCCGGATAAACCGGGCATGCCGCAACCGGGAACGGCCGTTCATGTGCCCGATCATGGCGGAAAATCAGCACGCATGGTCGATTGTATCACCGCCCCGCTTTATGCCGCGATTGATCTTGGCAGTTCAAACTGCCGGCTTTTGGTTGCGCGCCCGTGCAATGATGGCTTCAAGGTAATTGATGCCTTTTCACGTGTTGTGCGCTTGGGTGAAGGGGTGCGCGAGAAGGGCTATCTTTGCGATGCCGCGATGGATCGCGCGATTGATGCGCTTAAGGTCTGTGCCAAAAAACTGCGCCGTCATCCGGGTGCAAAGCTTCGGGCCGTCGCGACCGAGGCATGCCGCACTGCTGATAATCGCGAAGAATTTGTGCAGCGGGTCTTTGATGAAACCGGCATTTCGCTTGATATCATCAATCCCGATGAAGAAAGTCGCCTTGCCCTTCAGGCCTGTTCGGCTCTGCTTGATGAGCGCCCCTATGCGGTGGTGTTTGATATCGGTGGTGGCAGTACAGAGATCTGCTGGATCAAGGTTGATAAAACCGGCAAGACCCAGTGCATCGAAACATTGTCGATGCCGTGCGGTGTTTTGTGTCTGACCGAACGTTACGCCACGGTCGAGGAGCGCCGCGAACGGTTTGACGCGATGCGAACGGAAATCCGCGAACGTCTGGAAGAGTTTGCAAAGCGCAATTGCTGCTCGGATATGCTCGATGATGACAAGGTCCAGATGGTCGGCACATCGGGCACGGTTACCACATTCTGCGGCATTGCCCTTGGCCTTGAACGCTATGAACGTCACAAGGTTGATGGGTCGGACTTGCGGTTCGATGATGCCGAACGTGTGACAGAGTTGCTGCTCCGAATGGGCTCGGACAAGCGCAAGGGCCACCCATGTATCGGTAATCAGCGGGCTGAGCTGATGGATGCAGGGGCTGCGATCTTTGCCGCGATTCGTGATATCTGGCCGCTGGCAACGCTCAAGGTCGCGGATCGTGGGCTTCGCGAAGGTATTCTGGTCGATTTGATGCGTGCAGATGGTCATGCTATTGACCCGTGCGACGCGCGACGTCATACAGTGTCCCATATTCCGGCTTCCACCTGATCGGTTGACGTTTGTGTCCCGACAGGTTTGGCCAAAACAGAATTCAGTTCAGGATAGATCATGAGCGACAATCGCAGCGGAAAGGGCGGGCAGCGCCGCCGCAAGGGTTCGGCCATTGCAGCCATAGATACCGGCGCACGCCGTGGCCTGCGGACGCGGGTTAAAAGTGCCAAGGGCCGCAAGCTGTCCTCGACGCGCTGGCTCGATCGGCAGCTCAATGATCCCTACGTTCAGGAAGCCAAGCGACTTGGCTATCGTTCCCGTGCGGCCTTCAAGCTGATTGAAATCAATAACCAGTTCGATCTTCTCAAACCCGGCATGCGCGTTGTTGACCTTGGTGCTGCACCGGGCGGCTGGACGCAGGTGGCTGTTGATATGGTCGGTTCCAAACAGGGCAATGGTCAGGTCGTTGGCCTCGATATTCTGGAATGGGAAGGGATTTCTGGTGCGACCTGTTTGCAGGCCGATTTCCTTGATCCCAAGGCCCCGGATATGATCAAGCACGAGTTGCAGGGGCCGGTCGATGCCGTGATTTCCGATATGTCACCGGAAACGACCGGGCACCGTCAGACCGACCACATCCGCATCATCGACCTGGTCGAACATGCGCTTTTGTTTGCTGAAGAGGTTCTTGCGCCTGGTGGCGTTTTCATCGCCAAGGTGTTTAAGGGGGGAACCGAGAACGCGCTGCTTGAGCGCGTTAAAAAGAATTTCCGGGTGACCAAACATGCCAAACCCCCGGCATCGCGCCCCGAAAGTCCCGAAGCCTATCTTATTGCCACCGGTTTCAGGGGGCAGAACAATGCCGAGGATGACATCAGAAACGCCGAAATTGGCGAAGATGACAGCTGGTCCCCGGTGGAATAGTTTCCCGTGAATTAGTCCTGCCTCTACAAGGGGATAGACTAGAATAGTTGTAAATCTTCAGGCATTCTTGCGTTACATCAAACCCTGATCACGCCTCGCGCGTTTATGATCAGATCGCAAGTTGAATTCTTGCGCACTGGGTGGAACGGGCCATGTGGGGTGGCCATTGCTTGTGGGATTTATCTGATGAAACAGGACAATCTAAGCCTGACAGGTGTGGAGCGTCATTTTGACGAACATGAGATCATCGTCTCGAAGACGGATCTCAAGGGCAGAATAACCTATGCCAATGACACGTTCCTGCGTGTCGCCGGATATCGGGAACGCGATATCCTTGGGCAGCCACACAGCATTATCCGACATCCCGATATGCCCAGATGTGTTTTTGCCCTGCTGTGGCAAACCATTGAGGCCGGGCGCGAGATTTTCGCCTATGTGATCAATCGCAGTGCCAATGGTGACCATTATTGGGTTCTGGCCAATGTGACACCAAGCTTTGGTCCGGATGGCAAGATCATTGGCTATCATTCCAACCGCCGGGTGCCGCGTCGTGATGCGGTCGAAAAGGTCATTCCGCTCTATAAGGCGCTTTGCGACGAAGAAGCGAAGGAAAAAAACCGCAAGGACGGTATGGCGCGCGGGATAAAGATGGTCACCGGCCTGCTTGCTGATGCCGGTATGGATTACGACCAGTTTGTCTTTAGCCTTTAAGGGGCGGGGATTTGCGCAAACAAAAAAAGGGGCTCGCCTGACGGCAGCCCCATCGACCAGTTTCTAACGGAATGCGCAAAATAAAGCATCAATAAAATCACAGGGCTGTTATGGGCGCGCAAAACTTGGCATTTGGGGCATAACGTGTATAAATTCCGCGCCAACTCAGATTAACGAGGTGGCCAGATGACCCGCATTGCCGAAGCCCTGACGTTTGACGACGTATTGATCAAACCCGCAGCATCAGAAGTGCTGCCTGCTCAGGTGCAGACCAACACCCGCATTACCAAGAATATTGAACTCAAAATCCCGCTGCTTTCCTCGGCAATGGATACCGTTACCGAAAGTGCGATGGCGATTGTCATGGCACAGCATGGCGGCATGGGGGTCATTCACAAGAACCTCGATATCGCCCAGCAGGCCGAAGAAGTTCGCCGCGTGAAAAAATTCGAATCGGGTATGGTCGTCAACCCGATCACCATTCATCCCGATCAGACGCTGGCAGATGCACTCGATCTGATGGATTCCAATCACATTTCCGGTATCCCGGTTGTTGAGCGCGGCTCAAACAAGCTGGTTGGCATTTTGACCAACCGTGATGTCCGCTTTGCGTCCAACCGTTCGCAGCCGGTTTCCGAACTGATGACCCACGAAGGTCTGGTCACGGTGACCGAGAATGTCGAAACCGCCGAAGCCAAAAAGCTTCTGCATCAACATCGCATCGAAAAGCTGCTTGTGGTCGATGAGGCATATCGTTGCACCGGCCTGATCACGGTCAAGGACATCGAAAAAGCCAAACTGCACCCGAACGCCTGTAAGGATGAAAGTGGTCGTCTGCGTGTCGCCGCGGCAACCGGCGTTGGTGAATCCGGTTTTGAACGTGCTGCCGCCCTTGTCGAAGCCGGTGTGGACGTTCTGGTTATTGATACCGCGCATGGTCATTCGGCGGGCGTGATCAAGGCCGTTGAGCAGATCAAGGCGCAGGTTGGCGATACCCAGATCATTGCTGGCAACGTTGCAACTGCCGACGCCGTCAAGGCACTGGCAGAGGCGGGCGCAGACGCAGTCAAGGTCGGTATTGGTCCGGGCTCGATCTGCACCACGCGTATTGTTGCCGGTGTTGGTGTGCCGCAGCTGACGGCTGTTCTTGAATGCGGTGATATGGCGCAGAAGCTTGATATTCCGATCATTGCCGATGGCGGTATCAAGTTCTCTGGTGATATCGCCAAGGCGATGGCAGCCGGGGCAAACACCTGCATGGTCGGATCGCTTCTGGCCGGAACCGACGAGGCACCCGGCGAAGTCATCCTCTATCAGGGCCGTTCTTATAAATCCTATCGCGGTATGGGTTCGGTTGGTGCGATGGCACGTGGCTCGGCCGACCGGTATTTCCAGCAGGACGTTCAGGATAATCTGAAACTGGTTCCCGAAGGCATCGAAGGCCGCGTTCCTTACAAAGGTCCGGCTGGTCAGATCATCCACCAGCTGGTTGGTGGTCTGAAGGCATCCATGGGCTACACCGGCTCGGCAACCCTTGCGGACTTCCGCGAGCGTGCGGAGTTTGTGCGCATCACCAATG
Source organism: Thalassospira sp. UBA848 (assembly GCF_002295455.1). Classification (NCBI taxonomy): domain Bacteria; kingdom Pseudomonadati; phylum Pseudomonadota; class Alphaproteobacteria; order Rhodospirillales; family Thalassospiraceae; genus Thalassospira; species Thalassospira sp. UBA848. The sequence goes on from NZ_DBGS01000090.1 coordinate 140,510, forward strand.
CCGGCCTGCGTGAAAGCCATGCCCATGATGTGACCATCACCCGTGAAGCCCCGAACTATCGTCCGGGCGGCTGATTGGGTTTGCGCCCGCTGATTGGCGGACCTGCCCTGCGTTTGACGCTGTTGGCGAATGGTTCTAGCCATGATATGAGGCGCATTCAAATTTCGATGACGGCAGGTCTTCCTGCCGTCATCAGCTTTTTTATCGTAAGGTGTTGGCGCGCTTCCCATATGCGAAGCAGTTTATCACCCGCAAACAGGTTGGATTTTTCGCTTTGAAACCCGGTGCCCGCATAGCAGCCGTTATCGAACTTTACGATGGCTGGACCCATAACCGAGATGACGCCGACCGCGTTGTGTCAGGCTATTTCGGATCACGCCGATATATCGGTGGCGGGGATCGTCGTGAAATCAGCGAGCGTTTTTACAACCTGATCCGTCATCAGGCCCGTCTGGGCTGGTGGTTGGCCGAATGCGACTATCAGTTCCAGGACGGTCGTGCGCGCATGATCGCTGATTTGGTTCTGCATGATGGTCTGGACAAGGCCGATATCGAAGATCGCTTCAATGGCGAACAGTTCTGCCCGGAATCGCTTCACCCGAATGAAAAGCATCTGATCAACAAGCTTTCAGGCAAAACACTTGATCATGATGCGCAGCCCGGTGCGGTAAAGGCTGAATTACCGAAATGGCTTTATACCGAACTGATGAAGCTGCATCACGAGAACCTTGCAGCCGAAATGGCGGCTTATAATCAGCCGGCAAAACTTGATCTGCGTGTGAACCGCCTGCGCGGTACTGTTGAAGATGCGATCAAGTCGCTGAAGGCCGATGGCATCAGGGATATCCAACGCACCCCGTATGCGCCCAATGGCCTTCGTTTGCCGCTTGGTCTGAACATGCTGGTCACTGCCGCCTACAAAGATGGCCTGATCGAAATCCAGGACGAGGCATCGCAGATTTGTGTTCATCTGGTCGATGCCAAGCCGGGCATGACGATTTTGGATATGTGTGCCGGCGGTGGCGGCAAGACGCTTGGCCTTGCGGCGGACATGCGCGGCAAGGGGCGAATTCTTGCCTGTGATACCCATGGCGGTCGTTTGGACAATGCGCGCAAACGTGCACGTCGTGCCGGGGCAGGGGATTGCATCCAACAACGCATCATTGCCGATGAACGTGACAGCTGGCTTCGTAACAAGTCCGGCTTCTTTGATCGCGTGTTGCTGGATGTGCCGTGCTCGGGCCTTGGGACGCTGCGTCGTAACCCGGCACTGCGCTGGCGAATTGGGCAGCGTGACCTGCGTGGCTTGATGGCTGAACAAAGCAAGATCTTGAAGGCCGGTGCCGCGAAGGTAACCAAGGGCGGTCGTCTGATTTATGCGACCTGTTCAATCATGCCCGAGGAAAACGAACGTCTGATCGAAACCTTCATGCGTGATCGCAAGGATTTCAAACCAGTGCCCGTTAGTGAAATCTGGCCGGATGCGCCAAAATCAGTGCCTGTACCGGGTGGCAAGGACAAGCCGTGGCTGCGTCTGTCGCCGAATGTTCATGGCACGGATGGCTTCTTTGTTGCAGTGTTCGAGCGGACAGCAAAAGGCAAGGTAAAGTAATGACACTGGCGGTAATGGCATATGGAAACCAGTCCCAGCCTCACACCGCCCTTGATCTGCCTGCAAATCAAAAGGCCCTGCGAGTGATGCTCGCAGGGCCGTTTTCGTTTAACCGTGAACGTGCTCAGGCGTTACTCGGTGGTCTGAACCGGCTCGTCAAAGACGCTGTCGGTACTTGTCGGATCGCTAACACCCTTGGAGGCATCACCGTTCTCGAGGTTCTTCATGCCCGGAACGATTTCCTCGACACTATCGGGGATCAGGCTTTTGGAGTTCTCGCTCGATGCGGAGTCTTCGCTGCCAATGACCGGCAGGGAGGTGCCACTGTCTTTCTGGGTCATGGCGATTGCGGTTGCCGCGCCCGCAACCAGAATAAGACCGGCAACGGCCATGGCGATTTTGCTGCCCTTGGAAGTGCTCATGATAAGGTGTCCCTTGCTGTGCTTTATCATAACGTGCTCGTAATTGGACGCGATGTTTCCCGCGTTCCGTTAGCTCGGATACTGCTTGTTCATTGCGTGGAAAAAAGGGATCAATTGTGGGATTTTCTGGGAAGGTTGCGCGCAAATCCGCCGCAATTGCGCCCCCGTATCCGCAAGCCCTGGAAAAGTTTTTTGAATGCATCGTCGGGCGACCACCTGCGCCGGGTTGCCCATGGCGATGGTTTGGCGTATGTACGGCGCAACCCAATCTTCGACGGAGATACGGCCCGATGACTGATCGCGTGCTGATTATTGATTTCGGATCCCAGGTCACCCAGCTGATTGCACGTCGCGTGCGCGAAAGCGGTGTCTATAGCGAGATCCATCCTTTTAACAACATCTCGGACGCGTTCCTGGATGAATATGCCCCCAAGGCGGTCATTCTTTCGGGTGGCCCGGCATCTGTCCATTGGGACAAAGCCCCTTCGGCACCGGCAAAGGTGTTTGAGCTTGGCATTCCGGTTCTGGGCATCTGCTATGGTCAGCAGACCATGGTCAATCAGTTGGGCGGCAAGGTTTCGACCTCTGATCATCGTGAATTCGGTCGTGCCTTTGTCGACGTGATCGAAGATTGCGATCTTTTCAAAGGTGTCTGGGCCGAGGGTGCCCGCGAACAGGTCTGGATGAGCCACGGCGACCGCGTTGATGCGCTGCCTGATGGCTTCCGCGTGGTTGGCAAATCCGATGGTGCGCCATTTGCCGCCATCGCGAATGACGACAAGAAATTCTATGCCGTGCAGTTCCACCCGGAAGTGGTGCATACCCCGCATGGTGCACAGCTTCTCAAGAACTTCACTCATGGTGTTGCCGGGTGTTCTGGCGACTGGACCATGAACGCCTATAAAGACGATGCGATCGACAAGATCCGCAAACAGGTTGGTGATGGCAAGGTCATCTGTGGTCTGTCGGGCGGTGTTGATAGCTCCGTCACAGCGGTTCTGATCCACGAAGCGATTGGCGATCAACTGACTTGCGTGTTCGTTGATCATGGTTTCATGCGCGCTGGCGAGGCTGATCAGGTCGTGACCCTGTTCCGCGATCACTACAACATTCCGCTGGTGCATGTGGATGCGTCGGAAACCTTCATCGGTGCCATCGAAGGCGAAACCGACCCTGAAGTAAAACGCAAAACCATTGGCCGTCTGTTCATCGAAGTGTTTGAACAAGAAGCCAAGAAAATTGGTGGCGCGGACTTCCTTGCACAGGGCACGCTCTATCCGGACGTGATCGAAAGTGTGTCCTTCACGGGCGGCCCGTCGGTCACCATCAAGTCGCACCACAATGTTGGTGGTTTGCCGGAACGCATGAACATGAAGCTGGTTGAACCGCTTCGCGAACTGTTCAAGGACGAAGTCCGTGATTTGGGCCGTGAACTCGGCCTGCCTGACAGCTTTGTTGGTCGTCATCCGTTCCCGGGGCCGGGGCTTGCGATCCGTATCCCTGGCCAGCCGATCACACGTGACAAGCTTGATGTGCTCCGCAAGGCTGATGCGATCTATCTCGAAGAGATCCGCAATGCCGGTCTTTATGACGCCATCTGGCAGGCATTCGCCGTTCTGTTGCCAGTCCGCACCGTCGGCGTCATGGGCGATGGTCGTACATACGATTATGCTTGCGCCTTGCGTGCGGTGACCTCAACCGACGGCATGACAGCCGACTTCTTCCCGTTCCCCCCGGAACTGCTTGGCCGCATCGCCAACCGGATCATCAACGAAGTCAACGGCATCAACCGTGTGACCTATGACTTCACGTCCAAACCACCGGGAACGATTGAGTGGGAATAAGTTCTCCGATACCGGAAACAACAAACGGCGCGTCCATTGGGCGCGCCGTTTTGTTTTTGGCCTAGTTCGAGCCCGGCCCTTCCGACCCGCAGTCGCCGGCGGAATTGCATGCATGTGACAACGCCTGTTGCACGCTGCGCTGCCAATTGAATGTCAGGCAGGATGACAGCGACAGTACGGCGACAAACGTCATGATCACGCGAAGGGGGCGCATGGCTTCGATGCCTTACTTTTCTGCTCGAAGGGCCGGGAGGCCGACACCTGTGGTCTCAAACCCACCATCGGCCGCGACGATTTGTCCGGTGACGAAGCTTGCCTTGTCGGAGCACAGGAAGTGTATCACTTCGGCGATTTCGTTTTCTGTGCCATAGCGGCCCAGCGGCATGGCGTCGAGATAGGCGGAGATGATTTCTGGCGAATGCACCGCCATGGCGAGCTTAGTTTTCACTGGTCCGGGGCAAACGCAATTGGAGCGGATGCCAAATTCACCAAGCTCAGCTGCTTGCTGTTTGGTCATGTGAATAACAGCCGCCTTTGATGTGCCATAGGCAACCCGGAGTGTTGATGCACGAAGGCCCGAAATCGAGCCGATATTCACAATCGCGCCCTTGGTTTCCTTGAGTGCTGGTATGGTCGCCTGCGAGACAAGGAAGACACCATCAAGATTGGTTTCCATGATGCGGCGCCAGGTGGCGAAGCTGGTTTCCTCGACCGGCAGGAAGTCGGCGACACCGGCATTGTTTACGACCGCATCTAACCGACCAAAGGCCGAAAGCACCGCATCGACCATCTGATCAACCTGTGCGGGGTCTGAGACATCATACTCAAAGGCCGAGGCCGCATCCGAAACGGTTTTCGACGCAGTATCAAGTTCCGGTCCGTCGCGATCAATTATGGCGACTTTCCAGCCCTGATCGATAAACAATTTGGTGGTGGCAAGTCCGATCCCGCGTGCGGCGCCGGTGACCAGTGCGACTTTCTGCGTCATGTAAAACGTCCTTTCCTGAAGCATTCCCCGTTGCCGCTGCTTTGAGCGCGGCATTGTTGGTATGCATTTAGGCAAAACTAAGGACCGCCGGCAAGCATGGGATCAATCGACGGCGTAAATGATCGCGACAACCTATGCCAAAAACAGTTGGGATGCGTAAACCAGCATTGAAAACAGGCTGACGAAATAGGCAATTGAACGTACGCCATTGATGCCCGGAAGCCGGGTAATGCCGGAAAGATAAAACCCGCCATGTGCAATGCGTGCTGCAAGGAATATGGCGGCGCAGACAACCGTAACAGTATTGGAGACACCGATGACATGTGCAGTTAGAACGATAATCGCAAAGGGAACAAGGTTTTCCAGATGGTTTTGATGGGCCCGCGCCCCGCGTGCGGCCATGCCGGTCCGTTCGGGCAGGGAATCACGGTTGCCCATGAGGCGTTTGCCCCCAACACCGGGCTGCTTGGCGTAGGCATAGTTATAGGCCCATGGGAAAGCCAGGCAGAGCAGCGCGTTGAGAACCAGAATAGTTGATTCATAAGTCATTGGGAAACCTGATGTTTGATGCGGCTATGTGGTCTACGTTATCTGGACAGGCAATAGATCAGTTATGGCGACCTTTAAGCCCCGGGTGATAAACGATTTCGTGGTGCCAGATCGTTTGATTTTATAGTGCCAAAGTATCTTTTGGCCCCATCTCCCCTTGTCGCCGTCACGCTTGTTGTCTAGCGTCAGCACAACAATATGAGCATCCAGTTGTTGTAAGCAGGTATGCCACCATATCAGGAAACTGTCCCGGGAAGTTCAGTGCATTTCGAATAAGGGGCTAAGGCGTTGGCAAATATTCAGGACAAGGCCCGTGTGGTCATTATCGGCGGTGGTGTGATTGGTTGTTCAGTCGCCTATCACCTGACCAAACTTGGCTGGAAAGATGTTGTCTTGCTCGAACGCAAGGAACTGACATCTGGTACCACATGGCATGCGGCGGGCCTGATTGCCCAGTTGCGCGCAACCGCCAACATGACCCGCCTTGCCAAATACTCCCAGGAACTATACGGCACGCTTGAAGATGAAACCGGGGTCGCTACAGGCTTCAAACGCGTTGGTGCCATCACCGTCGCCCTGACGGAGGATCGCAAGGAAGAACTGTTTCGCCAGGCTGCCATGGCTCGTGCCTTCGGGGTGGAGATTGAAGAAATCTCACCAGCTGAGGTCGGGGAACGCTATCCGCATGTCAATCTGGATGGCGTGACTGCAGGCGTGTATTTGCCCAAGGACGGGCAGGGCGATCCGGGGAATATCGCGCTGTCACTGGCGCGTGGTGCGACCAAGCGCGGTGCGAAAATCCATAGCCGCACCAAAGTCACCGGTATGCGCAAACAGGGATCGCGCATCACAGCCGTTTCCTGGCAATCCGAGGATGGGGATCAGGGTGAAATCGCCTGCGACATGGTGGTTAACTGTGCCGGTATGTGGGCGCGCGATGTCGGCAAGATGGCCGGGGTCAATGTGCCGCTGCATGCGTGCGAGCATTATTACATCGTCACCGATAATGTTCCCGATCTCGGTAACCTGCCGGTTTTGCGCGTGCCCGATGAGTGCGCCTATTATAAGGAAGACGCCGGTAAGATCCTGCTCGGCATGTTCGAGCCCAAGGCCAAGCCATGGGGTATGGACGGCATTCCCGAGAGTTTCGAGTTTGATGAACTCCCTGCAGATTTCGAACATTTCGAACCGATCCTTGAAATGGCGATTAATCGCCTGCCACTTTTGGGGCAAACCGGCATTCATACCTTCTTTAATGGGCCTGAGAGCTTCACGCCCGATGACGCCTATCACCTTGGTCTGGCGCCGGGTATGGATAATGTTTGGGTCGCGGCAGGGTTCAATTCCATCGGCATTCAATCGGCCGGTGGGGCGGGGATGGCGCTGGCGCAATGGATGGAAGACGGAGAAAAGCCGTTTGATCTTGGTGATGTCGATATCGCCCGCATGCAGCCATTTCAGGGCAACAAGACCTATCTGACGGAACGTGTGTCAGAAACGCTGGGTTTGCTTTATGCCGATCACTATCCATTCCGGCAAAAGGCAACGTCACGCGGTATTCGTCGCTCGCCCCTGCATGAACATCTGGCACGAAACGGTGCGGTCTTTGGCGAGTTCGCCGGGTGGGAGCGTGCCAACTGGTTCGCCAATCCGGAACAAAAACCGGAGTATGAATATAGCTGGAAACGCCCCAACTGGTTTGACAATGCCAAGGCAGAGCATTTGGCAATCCGAACCGGGGTTGGTCTTTACGACATGTCATCCTTCGGCAAAATCCGGGTCGAGGGCCCGGATGCGAACTCCTTCCTCAACCACATCTGTGGTGGGGAAATGGACGTACCCGTGGGCAAGATTGTTTATACCCAGTTTCTCAATGCGCGGGGCGGTATAGAGGCTGATGTGACCATCACCCGACTTTCGGAGCTGGCGTATCTTGTCGTCACACCGGCGGCAACGCGGCTGGCTGATGAAACGTGGATGCGTCGCCATATTGGTGATTATTTGGTCGTCATCACAGATGTTACAGCAGGCAAGGCAGTGCTTGCCGTCATGGGGCCGAAGTCGCGTGATTTGTTATCCACCGTATCGCCCAACGATTTCTCGAATGCCGCCAATCCGTTCGGCACGGCACAGGAAATCGAAATCGGCATGGGGATCGGGCGTGCACATCGTGTTTCCTATGTCGGGGAACTCGGATGGGAAATCTATGTCAGTTCCGACATGGCTGCCCATGTGTTTGAAACGCTGCTAGCGGCTGGTGAAGACGATGGCCTGAAATTATGTGGTTTGCATATGATGGATGGGTGCCGGATCGAAAAGGGCTTTCGTCACTTTGGTCATGACATCACCTGTGAGGATCATGTGCTTGAAGCCGGGCTTGGCTTTGCGGTTAAAACCGAAAAGCCGGATTTCATTGGCCGAGACGCCGTGCTTGCCAAGCGTGAAACTGGTTTGACGCGTCGGATAGTGCAATTCCGCCTGAATGATCCTGAACCGCTTCTGTTCCATAACGAACCGATCCTGCGCGACGGCAAGATCGTCGGTCATCTGACATCGGGGGCCTATGGCCATCATGTCGGCGCGGCTATCGGGATGGGCTACATTGGATGCGCGGGCGAAACGGCCAGCGACATTCTGGCATCAAGTTATAGCATCGATGTCGCTGGAACAGTGGTTGGTGCCGAGGCATCCTTGCGCCCGTTCTACGACCCGTCCGGGGATCGGACGAAGTCGTAAAACGGCCGCAACTGGCGAGTTATGGTGCTCGGCTTGCGTGGGTTGGTCGGGCACTAATCTGGTTGAAACTCCAAAAGATCACCGGGTTGGCAATCAAGCTCCTTGCAAATGGCAGCCAGCGTTTCAAATCGCATACCGCGGACTTTGCCGGACTTCAGAAGCGACAGGTTCTGTTCGCTAATCCCGATCCGTGCGGCGAGGTCCTTGGATTTCATCTTGCGGGTGGCCAGCATGACGTCCAGCCGAACGATAATGGTCATCAGACGAAGCTCCGGTTTTCGTCATCAATGCGGGCTGCTTCGCCCAGTACCCAGGCAATGACAATGATCAGCCCGCCCAGAAACAACGTGCTGGCCTCGGCATTACTCAGCCCGATTGACAGAACCCGTTCACCGGCCGGGCGGTGGAAAGTAGCAAGCACCGAGGTGGCAGCACCGGTCAGTGGTTTGATCAGGGTTTGCGCCAGAAGGGCAATGCCAAATGCTTTGAGATGGCGGATCGGCTCCGTCTGGAAAATAGAGTTGTGTGCAAAGGCGCCAAACATCTTGCGCAGGCGATACAGGCCATAGGCCAGAACAAGTGACGGGATCATCATCACCGCCATGGTGACGTATTTCTGCCAGCCTGACAGCGCGTGCAGATCGGCAAGGCTGACGGTCATTTGACTGGTGCTGGCTTCAACCCAGCCCGGCGCATACCAGACCAGCGGCACGACCAGGATCTGAAAAATGATGGCCATCGCGCAGACCCAGTAAAGAAGGATGCTGATGGTGCGGACATTTTTAAGCGTGCTGGCTGGTTGTGGGGCGGACATCTGTGGGGCTCCTGAATGGATCAATTTCGAATCAAGTCATTTAATTCACGTAAAACATGAATAAGTTATCGAAATGAGTCAATCTTCATTGTTTGCGATCTGTCAAGAACAGTCGCGATTTGCGCAAATGTCCATGTGTCGCTTGCGTTGTGCGGGCAGGCATGGAAAATAGTCCCCATGTCTGAAAGCAAAACAAAACCCCGCACACCCGTTACAGAAATCGATGCTGATGATTGTCAGGAATGCGATACTGCTGCCCGTCTTGGTCTGAGCTCCGAGCAGGGTGAAGCTGTTACCCGTGATGCTTCACGGGTGGTCGGCGCAGAACTGTCGTTGCCCGATGTCGAGGCGGCAGCAAAGATTTTTGCGCTTTTGGGCGATGCCGGACGCTTGCAGCTTGTATTGCGCTGCATGGAAAAGCCCCAGACTGTATCGGAACTGGCAGAGGCGACGAACATGTCGCAATCGCTTTGCAGTCATCATCTGCGCCATTTGCGTGATCAGCGCATTTTGGCATCCGAGCGACGCGGGCGGCACATCCTTTATCAGATCGATGATGATCATATCTCGCGCGTGGTGCGCGATACCTTTGCGCATGTTACCCATGATTGACTGACAGCTGGATGACTTGTGGCTGGAGACTAAATTAGGACAAGGATGCGCGAGAACCATGAACCAAAACGAACTTATGCTGCCTGTTTTCGTAGGGGGTACTGGTCGAAGCGGTACCTCGCTCATGGGGGACTTGATCGGGTCTCATCCCGCGTTTCATCTGCCAGCTCACGAAAATAAACTGATCTCAGAGCGTGCTGGCTTGCGAGACCTCGTGCGTGATTTGTCCGGAATTCCAGATCTGTTGCGCCGTCACTTCGCGGTTTTGCATTTTTATGCAAGGGCGCAAAAGGTACGACAGTTCGCTTTTCGGGAAGAGGCATTGAATGATCAGGTCCGAACCCGAATGAATCTTCATGGGCAACCTTTTCAGGAAGCGTTTGAGTACATCCAAAGGCAAAATCCGCAGGCGAACGGGTCTATCCATGCGATTGGGCAAGGCTTCGGGATTGCCAATTTTGATAAGTGTGTGAACGAGCTGGTCAAAAAACTGGCCGTACATATTGATCAGAACGGGATCGTCGATACCGATGGGTTGTTAAGACCTTTTTTTGTTACGCGGCAATTTGATCGCACGGAAATGTTGGTTATCGCGCGCGACTTCCTATGCGACCTTTATGGCGCTAAATCGCAATTACGCTGGGTCGATGACACGCCGTCGAACTCTCTTGCTGTGGATTTCCTGGCAGAGCTGTTCCCCGACATGCGGTTCGTGAACATGATCCGATCACCGACGGACACGATTAGTTCGTATGTCAAGCAGGTCTGGTTTCCATCCGATGTTAAATTGGCTGAACAGTACATCTCTTCCAACCTGCTGGCTGCTGAAAAGCTTACAGGCACATTGCCAGCGCATCAGACCTTAACTTTGCGGATGGAAGACCTCGTAGAGCAACCGGAAAAGACGCTGGAAATGCTTGCCGAATTTCTTGATGTGCCCAATGAATTTAACCAGAAGCTTGTCAAAAGCGACGCCGCGCACATTGGCCGTTCAAAAAATGACTCTGAAATCCAGGCGGTACTGTCAGAAGACCTGAAGGCGTGGATGGCACGCCACGGCTATGCCTGACAACCTCAATGTAAGATGTTAAAGGTCAAGGACATTCAAATATTCATTTGAATGTCCTTGACAGAACCATACCTGCAAAATAGGTTTGCCTTAACATATGAATGAATATTTGATTGTTTGAGGTGATGGATGTCTTTCATCGCGAAATGGTCGGACCTGCCAACTGTGGGTTCCTGTGCGCATTGTCGTGAAAGCGTTATTGATGCACTGACGCAGGCGATGCCGCATCAGAGCTTTTCTGATGACGGGCAGGGGATATCTGTCCCGGCCCAACTGGGTGACGATGACCGCGCCACCTTTACGAAAATTCTCAAGGACCATGAAAAGGGCGTTGTCCATTACCAATGGCATGTCTCGGGTATGGATTGCGGGTCTTGTGTCGCGAAGATCGAAACCGCGCTAGGCCGCATGGATGGTGTTGCCTGTGTTGATGTTTCGATGATGCGTGAAAGCGTGACGTTGGGCTTTGCTGCTGCCAAGGCTGACCAGAACCAGTCTGTCTCGCCGACCCTTGGTAAGCTTGGTTATCCGGCAGAACAGATAGGCACCTCCGTTGGTGCGAAAACATCCTGCGGGACGTCCTGTTGCGGCGGGAAAACTGTGGATGACGTGAGTGCGGCTGACAAGCCCACACCGACACAAGGCCTGTTGCGCCGCCTGCTTCCATGGTCTTCAGAGAATGACGAGATTGCGTTTGCTGCAATCTGTCTTGCGTTGGGGGGGCTGATTGGTGTGGTCGTCCCGGCAGCGGCACCATATGCCATGTCGGTGGCGTCCCTTTTGGCAGCGCTGCCCGTGATGAAAAAGGCGGTCCGTCTGGCGCAAAGCGGGGCGATATTCTCGATTGAGCTTTTGATGTCGGTTGCCGTTATCGGTGCGGTGGCGATTGGCGAAAGCCTTGAGGCCGGGATGGTTGTGTTGCTGTTTGCCATTGGTGAACGCCTCGAAGGTGTTGCTGCGGGTCGGGCACGCAGCGGTGTTAAGGCACTGATGAAGCTGGCGCCGGAAACTGCGCGAAGGGTCGCAGGCAACGGGTTTGAAACCGTTTCTCCAAATCAGCTTGCAATCAGCGATGTCATTGAAGTGCGCCCCGGCGAGCGTGTGCCATCCGATGGTGTGATCGAAACCGGTGCGGCGGAGATCGATAATAGTCACCTGACAGGTGAATCCGTTCCCGTTTATAGCGAAGTCGGCGCCGAAGTCTTTGCCGGTGCCATCGTAACAGACAGCCCGGTAAGGATTTCTGTCACCCGGGCCGCCGGTCATACAATGCTGGATCGCGTGATTGAGCTGGTGGAGCAAAGCGAAAAGCACAAGGCGCCTGTTGAACGGTTTGTTGCCAAGTTTGCCCGCATCTATACCCCGATCATTATGGGCCTTGCCCTGGCAACGGTCGTAATCCCGCCGTTGTTGTTTGGGCAAGGCTGGGAAGAATGGATTTATCGTGGTTTGGCCCTGCTTCTGATTGGCTGCCCGTGTGCCTTGGTGATCTCGACACCGGCGGCTGTTACGTCGGCACTGGCGCGGGCGACAAAGATCGGTCTTTTGGTCAAGGGCGGAGCCGGGTTGGAGTTGATTGGTGCTGTACGCACCATGGCATTTGACAAGACAGGCACACTGACCGAGGGCAAACCCAAACTTGGTGCCATAAAGGCTGCACCAGGATATGGCGAGAATGGCATTTTGACGATTGCCGCAACACTTGAGACCGTCACATCTCATCCGCTGGCGCGTGCTGTCGTTGAAGCTGCCGAAAACCGCAATCTGGATCTCCCCGTGCTTGAGCAGGCCAGAACCATCGCAGGTGCCGGTGTGGAAGGTCGCATTGACGGTGCCTTGTACCAGATCGGTGCGGCCAAGCGCCTGAACAGCGTGCCCGATGGTGAAATGAACGACTGGCTTGCCTCGCAAGAAGATGACGGCAGTACCGCCGTTGTGGTCCTGAAGGACGGGGAGGTCATTGGTGCATTGGCCTTGCGCGATGTTGCGCGCAATGATGCGAAGAATGCGCTTGCCGAACTTAAAAAGCTTAACATCATGCCTGTGATGTTAACGGGAGATGCGGATCGGGTTGCCAAACGCATGGCCATTGAGCTTGGCATGGAGTATCGCGCCGAACTGATGCCCGAAGACAAACTGAATGCCTTGGCAGAACTGCGGGATGATCCGAAACGATCAGGCCCGGTGGCGATGGTCGGTGACGGCATCAACGATGCCCCGGCACTGAAATCCGCCGATGTCGGTATCGCGATTGGCGGGGGGACCGATATCGCCCTTGAGGCCGCCGATGCGGTGGCAGTAAAGGATCGCTTGGGTGATGTGGTTAATCTGGTGAAGCTGTCGCGTGCAGCACGCCGGGTGATCCGTGAAAACATCACGAT